>NZ_VTYM01000007.1:0-138522 GCF_013113925.1 Alteromonas sp. 07-89-2
TTTCAAATTCCCAGAATGAAGCTAGGAAGCTTGCCAGACCTTCCCGAAGGGCGAGTTTAAAATGTCCGTACTCTTTGTTGTGTCACCTTGATGTAGAGCCACTACACCTGCGGTAACACGCCGCGATTACGAACATTTTAACTCTCGCTGAGTGGGTAATGATCTACGCGGACTGGTATTAGTTGTGTTATATTTGCGTAGAGTCTGTCATTTAATATTGATTATTTTTAAAACAATCACAAACAGCTTCTAGAGTATTTTACCCAAATCGATGGTCATCTTATTTCGCTTATCAGCTATATTCGCTGTTTTAACGCTTTTCGCATGTTCACAGTCTTCACCCAACGCGCCGGTTTGTCGCGTTTCCGATAGGCTTTTATCTCAACAAAACCAAGTTGGAGAAAACAGTCCAGTCCCTTTGATTGCTGCCGCGTGCCTAGTCAAAACAAATAACAAGGTACTGTTAGTAGAACACCGTCTTTCAGGTAAATTGGATTTTCCTGGTGGAGGGGTGCTTGAACATGAGTCGGTCGCCTGTACTGCACACAGAGAAACGTGGGAAGAAACTGGGTTCAATGTTGAAGTTACCCAATATTTATCCACCACACCTAATGGATTGGCTATATTTGGTTGTGATTTAGATGCTGGTATTGAGACCCTTCCAGACGCCTTCGATGCGCCTCCTTGGGCCAAATTAGAGATAAAAAAACTCGTAAAAGCCGACCCCTTTACCCTTGACCACGACGCAATGCGTTTCGCTGACGATCTTATTCCCTTGCGCGATGGCTACACCCAATTCGATATAACGCAGCACTGACAAAGCATTGTTCATTGTTGCGGGTATTGGTAAATTGTCACCATGAAAAGAATAGGAGAAGTGGCTTGTTTTCACTGCCAACCTTAAGCCTTAAAGGCAAAGTATCTGAACAAGAATGGCAAACTCGTGTCGATTTAGCAGCATGCTATCGGTTAGTGGCAGATATGCGATGGGGCGACCTTATTTACACGCATATCTCAGCTAAGGTACCGGGCACTGATCATTACTTGGTTAACGCCTTTGGCCTGACGTTTGACGAGGTTACCGCCTCTAACCTGGTTAAGGTCGATTTAGAGGGTAACATCCTTGACGATACACCTTACGGCATAAACCCCGCTGGCTTCACCATTCACAGTGCTATCCACGAAGTGCGCCACGATGCCCAATGCGTTATTCACCTGCATACACTAGCCACAATCTCAGTCGCATCTGTCAAAGGCGGGCTTAAGCCCTGGAGCCAGTATTCAATGTTTTCGCTACCTTCACTTTCTTATCACAGCTACGAAGGTTTAGCCGTTGATGATAGTGAAAAGAAACGTTTGCAGGACGACCTTGGCGACACTAATCACATGCTTTTGCCTAATCACGGCGGTCTAACCCTTGGCCCCACCGTTGGCGACGCCTTTATGCGCTTTTACGATTTGCAGCGAGCGTGCGAAATTCAGCTTGCCCTGATGCAGTCTAATGAAGAGGTTATCGAGATACCGCAAAGCATTATTGATGGCATATACGCACAGGCTAATGTGGTTCACAGCGGCGAAACAGGCGGCCAAAAAGCATGGCCTGCCATGCTTCGCAAAGCTTACAAACTAGACCCGGGCTTCTGCGAATAATTTAGCTTAACCAGCTAAACGCCAACTTATTTCAAACAGGAATTGTTTATACATTATGAAAGTGACCAAAGTAGAAATTTTTGATATCGAATGCCCTAAACGCCCTCAGTGGAACCCAGTTTTCGTACGCGTATACACCGACGAAGGCATTACCGGTGTGGGCGAAGCAGGACTGGCTTATGATTGGGGTCACAGCGCCGCTGCACACATGATTAAAGAAATTGCCGAAGCCATGCTGATTGGCTTTAATCCTTTTCACACTGAACTGCTGTGGTCGAGAATGCTGCGCGAAGGCTTTTGGGGATTAGGCGGCGGCCCGGTTATTTATGCTGCGATGAGCGCTATTGATACTGCACTTTGGGACATTAAAGGCAAAGCGCTTGGCTTACCGGTTTACGAATTACTGGGTGGCAAAACTAATGGCAAGCTCCGTAGCTACGCTAGCCAGCTACAGTTTGATTGGGACAAAGAAGTAACCAAGCTTAACGATCCCGCTGACTATGCTCGCGCCACCGAAAAAGCACTTAAAGATGGTTACGATGCGGTTAAAGTTGACCCCATCGTTTACGATAAAGACGGCAACACCCATTTCGACAGAACCAAACTATTCACTAAGCCCGAGCTTAAACTTTTCAAAGCCCGCCTTCAGGCGATTAGAGACACAATGGGCGAAGATGGCGACATCATCTTTGAATGTCACAGCCTATTAGGTGCATCAACGGCTATCCAGCTGGGTGACATCGTTGAAGAAATTGGCTGTCTATATTACGAAGAGCCAGTGAATTACCTTAACTCGAAGCTTCACGACAAAGTAGCGAAGAACGTGAATGTGCCTATTGCGGGCGGTGAGCGCTTGTACCACCGCTGGGATGTACGCCCTTACCTTGAAGACCAATCTATTGATGTACTTCAGCCTGACGTTGGCCTTTGTGGTGGTTTCACCGAAGCGAAAAAGGTGTGTGACTATGCCGACATTTACGATGTACGTATTCAGGCTCACGTTTGCGGAGGCCCTGTAGCGACAGCGGCAAGCCTGCATCTAGAAACGGCCATTCCAAACTTCTTAATTCACGAGCACCATACCTACGCTATTAAAGACTGGAACCGTGAACTTTGCATTCAAGATCCTCAGCCAGTAAACGGCTTCATTGAAGCGCCTGACACACCGGGAATTGGTATCGATCTAAACGATGAGGTGGTTTATCGCTCGCCGCACATGACGGTAACTGCGCTTAAATAAAGCTGAAATCCAACGGGTTTATTGAAGGCAATAAACCCTAGGCTAGTTCAGCAGCTTAAGTAAGCTAGCTTTATGCGATGTCGTACCATCGCTTCGCATTTTCGTGCAGCAGCGCCGCTTTTTGAGTTACAGAAAGCGGCGTTGTCATATCAATGAACCCATGCCAAAGCGCGGCATACGGCATTCGCCACTGACATAGCGGGAAGTTGCTGGCAAACATCATGTGATCTGTGCCAACGGTGTCCAGCAAGGTTTCAAAAATATAAGACGCACGCTGCCACAGCCAACGGCGATCTTGCATTTCTAATCCTGAGAACTTAAACACAACTTGCTGCGTTTCATTCAAGTCGCGAATACTCTGCCGCCATGTTTTAAACGCAAAGCTATTTACATCAATTGGCGCTATTGCGGCATGGTTTATAGCCACTTTTAGCGAGGGTGTTTGTTCTAGTACCGTTAGCAGCGCATGCACAGCATTGCTATCTGCAAGATTTAACTGCGCTTCAAAAGACAAGCCTTGCGACGCCATATGATGAAGCCCCCATTTAACCTTAGGGGTGCGTAAAAGTACTTTAGCATCGTCATCTAATATGTGACGAAGCCCACGTATTGACTGGTACCGCTTTAGCTTGTCGATATGACTGCCAACATTATTTCCCGTTAAATCGATACACCCAACCGAACGGAATGGCAGCGTACAATGACGCTCCAAGAACGCAATTTCACGCCAGGGTCTTTCGTTGTCGTAACCCGCTTCAATGTGAACAAAACCGCCTAACTGCCCTAACGACGCGCAATAGAGCATGTGCTCTGTAGTATGTTTTGCAATCGCTTTTTTATCTGGCCAAAAGGGGGCATTGGCTGGTTTCAGCCAACCATAGTGCCCTTCGTTTAAGGCAAAGAAGTGAATATGAGGGTCTATCCAAGTGATTGAAGGCTTGCTCATCTTTGTTTATAAAACCTTGGTTTATGCTATTGCTGATAAGGCATTTCGCGTTGCTTTTCTGTTCAGCTCTTTCTATTGTGCTGTGTAGCCCCCATCCACCGCATACAAGCTACCCGTGATGAACGACGCTTTGTTGCTGCATAGGAAATAAGTCAATTCAGCTACGTCTTCGGGCTGGCCCAAACGTCCAATAGGTTGTGCAGCGGCTTCTTCTGCTACCACTTCATTTTTATCTGCCCCAGAGCGTGCCACGTAATTATCAATAGCGTTATGAAATAGAGGTGTTTCGATAGTACCCGGGCAGACCGCGTTAACGCGGATATTATAGGGTGCGTAGTCAAGCGCGGTGGTTTTCGCCATAGACGCCAATGCACCTTTGCTGACCCCGTAGGCGAACGAATTGCGCTTTCCAATAAAGGACTGATCTGAGCCCATCACCACAATCGCGCCGCTGCCCTGCTCTTTCATGGTTGGCAGGCAAGACTTAATCGCGCCATACGCCCCTTTTACGTTCAAGTTTAGTACCTTATCAAGCAGCGCTTCATCAGTGTCTTCAATGGTTGCTGAAACATGTATACCGGCATTACACACCAATGCGTCTATGCGTTGATAAGAACTAATAACCTCATTCACCGCGGCTTCAATATTACGCACAACACTTACATCACACGGCTTCCAGATAGCATTAGGTAGCGCTTGCTCAAAGTCTCTGATATCTAAATTAATGACTTGATATCCGTTTTGACTAAACAGCTTGCAGACTGCAAAACCGATACCCAAGCTTCCCCCCGTTACAATGCAAACCGGGCTCTGCGCATCATCATTGCTATGTTCAAGGTTTTTCTTCGCGCTTTCTGAATTCATGTTTTTATGTACCGTGTTGCTTGTGCGTATGTGAACGGGTTATTTCAATGTAGGCTAAGCATGCCAGTGAGAATTTGAATTGCAAGCGAGCTTACCACTTGAGTTCACTTTTCTATATTAACATCAATGCGTCAGTCATCATCATCAGAGCCTGTGTGACCTTTACTGCACATTTAAGTCTTGGTAAACCTATGTGTTTCTCTCATATCAGTCCGCATAGATCATTACCCACATCATCCAAATTTATTATTAACTTTCCTTTAACGGACTATTCGGACTACGCTTTTTGTGACTATAATAGACAAAATTAAAACACTTGTTTGAAAAAGGAGTCATCCATGCCTCTGTACCACGCCCCTACGACTGATTTTCAGTTCTTGTTAAAAGACTGGCTTGGACTTGATGCTCACTACGAAAAGCTCGGTATCAGCGACTTTGATAGCGAACTTGCCAACGAAATTATTGCACAGGGTGCAAAGTTTGCTTTGGATGTGGTTGCCCCTCTTAACCGTGAAGGCGATGAAGAAGGCTGTACGCTAAAAGACGGCAGCATTACCACGCCTAAAGGCTTCGCTGATGCCTATCAGGAATATGTTGCTAACGGCTGGAATGCAATGCTAGGTACTGCCGAGTACGACGGGCAAGACTTGCCGTACACCATGGCTGTGCCTGTTCACGAAATGCTAAACGCGGCGAACTTAAGCTGGCGTTTAACCACCATGCTTACTGAAAGCGCAACACTTGCGGTTACTAAACACGCCAGTAAAGAATTAAAAGATATCTACCTTGCTAAGCTAATCAGCGGTGAGTGGACAGGTACCATGAACCTGACCGAACCTCATGCAGGAACAGATTTGAGCTTGCTTAGTACCAAAGCAGAGCCACAAGGCGACGGCAGCTATAAAGTCACCGGAAATAAGATTTTTATTACCGCAGGCGATCACGACTGGAGTTCGAACGTTATTCACCTTGTTCTAGCTCGTCTGCCTGATGCTCCCAAAGGCGTTAAAGGCATCAGCTTATTCTTAGTGCCTAAGTTCCTTCCAGATGCCAGCAATGAGCCTGGCGAGGCGAACAGCTTGTCAGTAGGAAGCATCGAACACAAAATGGGGATCAAAGCGAGCCCGACTTGCGTGATGAATTTTGACGGTGCAACGGGGTACCTTGTAGGTGAAGAAAACCAAGGCCTAGCATGTATGTTCACCATGATGAACGATGCACGCTTCCAAGTAGGTCTGCAAGGTTTAGGGGCGGCAGAAGCCTCTTACCAAGGCGCGCTGACCTATGCCCGCGAACGCGTTCAGTCTCGCGCACCTCAGGGAATTCAAAATCCAGAAGGCAAAGCAGACCCGATCGTCTTTCAACCTGACGTAGCGCGTATGTTACTTACGCAGAAATCACTGATTGAAGGCTGTCGTGCACTTTCACTTTTCTATGCCAAGTTTATGGACGTTGAGAAGCTTGGTGAAGGTCAAGAAAAAGAAGATGCCGACAAGATACTTCAGTTTTTAACGCCAATCTGCAAAGCTTTTATGACGGATATGGGCCTTGAGACCACCAGCCTAGGTGTACAAGTATTTGGTGGTCACGGCTTTATTCGTGAATGGGGTATGGAACAACTTATGCGCGACGTGCGCATTGCTATGTTATATGAAGGCACCAACGGTATTCAGGCGCTAGACCTTATTGGTCGTAAGCTTACCCGAGATGGCGGTCAAATGATGGAAGCGACCTATAATGCGTTTAACGCTTTGGTCAGCGACATTCAAGACAGTGAGGCGAAGGGTCTGGCTCAAGGAATTCTTGATGACTGGCGTGCATCTTCAGCCGATTGCTTAGGTATGGATGCCACCACCGCTGCAGCTGCTGCTTGTGATTACTTGGCATACAGCGCCTATTCATTGATTGGTGTACTGTGGTACAGCATGGCCGACAAAGCGCAGGCATCAGGTAATGCAGTACTTGCAGCGTCTAAGATGAAGACACGTGACTTCTACATGGAACGTATATTAGTACGTCGCGATGCGCACAAAGCCGCTTATAAAGCTGGCCCTGGAAGCACCCTTGCAATATCAGGTAATGAGTTTGATTATCTGTAGGCAGCTTATTCTGCTATAGCCCGTGAAATATGGGCTATGAACGCAAAAAAGGTCACTATATGTGACCTTTTTTATTATGATTTGAACGAAACTATTAGTCGTTCGCTGCTACTTGGGTTGAAAAGGTATCTGAAAACCAATCATTAAGCATCGCTTTTTCATAAGAAAGCGATTCCGTGCGATTGCGACGAATATTCGACTCCATAAAATCCATATCTTTAAGTTTCACATCTTCACCACTTAAAATGACCTGACCGTCGGCATTAGCCAACGAGTAGCTGAATGTCATTCTAGGAATATCAACGCGCTTAATGATACGGACGTCGCTACCGGCGCCGTTACCGAAGCCGACAAACTGGCTTGGCCAAACCTGACCAGCTAAATCAACATTTGTTACTGTCATTGACAGCACTTGCGACTCAGGTAAATCACTGGCCAAATCTACAATGTGTTCTTCAAGCTCTTGTAGCGTTCGTTCGCGGAACCGTTTACGAGATTCATTGGTTGGTCTTACATCGCTATAAGACTCAGGTTCTTCCCACGTTATCTTCACCTCAGCGGCTTGAGTGGGAGCAAAAACGGTAAGGAGTCCCACCGCTGTGGCGCAGCTTAAACAAGAAAAAGTACGTAATTTATTCACTTTTATGCTCCTAAATTCAGTCGTTTAAACTATGAGTTAGCAAGACATTTAGAGAAAGCTTAGCATGCAGCAATTGTCGGCTTTTATATCAGCTTTATATTTAACCAACCTGGTTAAAATTGGCTAGTCTCGCTTTGCTACTTGCATAACTGACGACTGTTTAATGATTAGGCATAGTTGAACGCGTTTAGTTCCCGTAAAGTTGGGGTTTATATCGTCCTTTTCACAATAGGTGTGATAAAAACGTTTAACGCTTGCGCTATCAGCGGTGATTTGCTGAACATATGTTTGCTGGTAAGGCTTTAAGGGACTCAGCTGGATATTAATTTTATCTTGTAAACTACGCAGTTCCTCTCGCTCCGGTAAGGTGGCAATTGAAACTAGCCATTCAGAAAGCGAGTTCTGGATATCTTCAAAGAGATACTGAACAAAAGGAGACCGCAGCACAATTACCAAAACAATAATTTCAGCAGCGATGATAAAGAACCTTAACATGACTTCTCAGCTAACTTTGACAGACGTTTACTACAAATAGCGCCAATTTTTTAGCACCTTTCTCACTATGTGCTCAACTACACTTTGCCAATTTACATTTTCACAATGCTCACTGTACACGATTCAAACGGTAATTGACCACATTATTATCGACGATAATAGGGTCATATCGGTTTACCTGTAAATACAGCAAACTATACTCATGTATAGTAGGTAAAGCCTAATCGTCGATGTTGGGCATCAAATGGCATCTGGCCGTTATATTAATCCTCATTATTCACGTAGCTGTATTTAACTATTTACAAAGTTACATAGACTGAGGAAATCAAAACAAAAAACGACTTACGTTCTGAAGTTTCAGTATTGACTGAAACTTTAAAAAGATACACCATACGCCGCATTATTGATCTACATTAAATATGACGTTTTGAACGCAGTTATACTGCACAGGCAGTTCGTTACGTCACATAAGGTTAAGCTATGAATGAACAAATACCGGTAAAGACCGTTACACCGGTAAAAGTACATAAACCCAAAGGTGGACCTGAGGGTAAACGCCACGACTCTCGTAGCCGTATTTATGTGCGGGCTGTACAAGGCCCTCTGGAGACGTTTAGACGCATGTTTGGCCTTTTCTTTTTGGGCCTCTTTGCCATCATTCCATGGATTCAGTACAACGGGCATCAAGCCGTGCTACTCGATATTGGTGAGCAGCGATTTACTATATTCTCACTAACCTTATGGCCTCAAGATCTCACTTTGTTGGCCTACATATTTATTGTTTCCGCCTTTGCGCTGTTCTTCGTCACCACTTTCGCTGGTCGAGTGTGGTGTGGATTTATGTGTCCTCAAACAACGTGGGTATACATTTATACGTGGTTCGAAGAGAAATTCGAAGGCCCTCGCAACAAGCGTATAGCGCTAGATGCACGCAAAATGGATGCAGATAAATTTTTGCGTAAAACAGCTAAGCACACCGCTTGGGTATTGGTAGCGCTGTTAACGGCTTTAACCTTCGTTGGCTACTTTACGCCAATTGATGAACTGTTTATCGATTTTGTAACATTTAACACCAGCTTCTGGGCAGGTTTATCGGTTATTTTCTTTGCCGTATGTACGTACGGAAACGCTGGCTACATGCGCGAAATCATGTGCACGCACATTTGCCCGTATGCGCGTTTTCAGTCTGCCATGTTCGACAAAGACACGTTTACTGTATCGTACGATGCAAAGCGTGGAGAGCAACGCGGCCCGCGACCACGCAAACTTAGTCACGAGCAAGTAAAAGAAAAAGGGTTAGGCGACTGTATAGACTGCAACCTGTGTGTTCAGGTATGCCCAACCGGTATCGATATTCGAAATGGCTTACAATACGAATGCATCAACTGCGGCGCCTGTGTTGATGCGTGTAACGGTGTTATGGATAAAATGGGTTATCCTAAAGGCCTGATAAGCTTTACCTCTGAAGAAGAACTAGCTGGCGGTAAGACTCATATTTTACGTCCAAAGTTAATTGGTTACTTTGTTGTTTTAGTGGTGATGATAGGCTTGCTGTTTGCCAATATTTGGATGCGCAGCCCCACCGAAGTTGACATTATCCGCGACAGAAACTCGCTATACCGCGAAACGAATGAAGGGCTAATTGAGAACGTCTATACAATAAAAGTACTTAACAAAACACAGCAAACCCAAACCTACTCTATTGCTGTAAAAGGTTTGCCTGACTACAAGTACATTGGTGAGCAAACTGTAACAGTTGAAGGCGGTGCGGTGTATAGCACGCCAATTTCAGTTGCAACTGACGCCTATAATCTGGAAGATACGGTTACCGATATTTTTATCAGTGTAACCACCACTATTGATGGGGAAACGGTTACTGTTGATGAGCCAACTAAGTTCCTTTATCGATGACAGATTTTTCATTCTCTGGGCTTAGCCCAGACACCATATTAGATGCCCTGGAAAGTCAGGGCATTTTTCTTCAAAGCGGTTTACTAGCACTAAATAGTTATGAAAACCGCGTCTATCAGTTTTTGGCTGAAGACGGTCAGCGCTATGTAGCAAAATTCTATCGCCCAGGTCGATGGACCGACGCTCAAATTCTTGAAGAACACGCGTTTGCTGCAGAGCTAATCGACAACGAAATTCCATTGGCTGCGCCCATTTCTCTCAATGGCAGCACGCTGCATCACCACACCGTGGCCGAAACTGACTATCGATTTGCGTTATTTCCTTCGGTAGGCGGCAGGCAATTCGAAAATGACAACCTTGATCAACTCGAATGGATGGGGCGTTTCATTGGCCGTATTCACCGCGTGGCCCATGCTAAAGGGTTTGCACATCGTCCCTCGATTGATATTGAAAGTTACCTCGATGAGCCGAAGCAGGTGCTTACGCAAAGCACACTGCTGCCAGAGCATTTAAAGACAGCATTTTTTGCCATACTTAACCCCGTTATTGATGCCACGAAAAAAGCGTATAAGCCAACATCAAGTATTCGGCTTCACGGTGATTGCCACCCGGGCAATATATTATGGCGCGATGGCCCTACTTTCGTTGATTTAGATGATTGCCGCATGGGCCCTGCTATCCAAGATTTGTGGATGATGCTAAGCGGCGACCGCCAACAACAGCTTTTGCAGATCGATACTTTGGTTGAAGCATACGAGGAGTTTCACCCGTTTGACACTGCACAGTTGCCACTTATTGAGCCCCTCCGCGCTATGCGAATGGTGCATTACATGGCATGGCTTTCACGACGCTGGGAAGACCCTGCTTTTCCGCGGGCATTTCCTTGGTTTGCTGAAGACAAATACTGGGAAGGCCAAATACTTGCTCTGAAAGAACAGCTATCGGCCCTTCAAGAGCCTCCCCTGAAATTAGGATATTGAGCCAGCCCCTTTACTGCTGAAAAAACGCTTTTTCGATGACAGTTGTCGATAATCTTATGGCGGTTACGAAAAAGCGTAAGGTATAAGAAACCGTATTCGCTATCACTTTTTAACTTAGATATAATCGACAGTGTGTAGGTGCTCTTGTCTAGCTCCATATTAACTACGGCGACAAGGGTTAAACGGGAAATCAGTGAAAAACTGATGCTGCCCCCGCAACGGTAAACTCAACGCGTTGTCGTTTTCTTTTCATACGCCACTGTCTTTTATGCGTTACGTATTAAACGCCATTAGATGGGAAGGCAAAAGAGCTATTACATTTTTAGTAATGGTGAGTAAGCCCGGATACCGGCCTGTACTTCATGGTGTCGTTTGCTTGCTCACATCCATAATTAAGCAATGCGTGCACTTTCCCTAATCATGTGCTCGGGTGGAGCGCATCAAAGACAACATAAAAACCATGCGTACACATTTTACTAAAGCAGCCCTTAGCGCTGCAGTTATTTCGTGCTTAAGCACACCTGCCTTTGCTCAAACTTCTGACCAAGATATTGAAACTTTAACAGTAACAGGCACGCGTTTGCCTATTTCGTTAACCAAACTTCCTGGTTCAGTATCGGTGCTAACTGAAAGCGACATTAAAGCTTCGGGCGCACTTCAACTTACCGATCTAATTCGCGGCCTACCTGGCGTTAGCTTGTCTCAGTCAGGCAGTCCTGGTGGCTTAACAGAGCTGCGCGTGCGCGGCGGTGAAACCAACCATCTACTTGTTTTAATTGATGGCGTTGTTGCCAACGACGTAGGCCAAGGAAGCCTAGTTGACCTTGCTCACTTAACTAGCGCAAACGTGGTGCGCATAGAACTTCTTCGAGGCCCGCAGAGCGCAAGATGGGGCAGCGGCGCTATCGGTGGTGTATTGAGCATTACTACGAAATCAGGCCAGTTTGCCGATAATGCGTCACACGTAGACTTCTCTGCTGGCGTTGGCACACAAGGTACGTTGCAGGGCAGCATGAACGCGCGCTCGCAAAGCGATAACGTAGGTATTTCTGCATACGCCAGCTACATACGTACCGACGGCGACAACGTATCTCGTGTTGGTAACGAAGATGATGGCTACGACAACATGACCGCTGGCATTAATATTAATTATGCCGCAACGTCGGAGCATACGTTAATAGCTAACCTTCGCACGGTTCAGTACGAGAATGATTACGACGGCACTGATTTTGTGACGACAGGCCTTCCTGCTGACTCAGATAACGTGACGGATGGTTCACAAATTAGTGCGAAATTAAGATGGGAATTTGCTCCGGAAAATACAGGTTATCGCTCAGCGCTAAGTGCGCATTATCGCAAAGATGATAATGATAACACTGAGTCAGGTGCAGACACTGGCGGAACCACTGGTGAGCGCATAGAGTTAAACTGGACAGGTTTCTATACCATGGATAACTGGGATTTTGCTGGCGGTGTTGAATACCTACAGCGCCTTTTTACCCAGCGCGGCCCAATTGCATTTGGCGATCCGAACCAGAAGCAGCACGACAATACTTATAGCGTATTTGCCGAGACAAATGGTCAGCTAACCGAGTCGCTAACCGCAACACTAAGCGCACGATTCGACAACAACAGTGAATTCGACAATGCCGTAAGTTATCGCGGTGGCCTTACCTGGCAGCTTAACGATTACTACGCTGTTTTTACCAGCTATGGTAAAGCTGTTAAAACACCCACCTTCACCGAGCGCTTTGGCTACTTCCCAGCAAGCTTCATCGGCAACCCAAACTTAGAACCTGAAACCAGTGAAGAATGGGAAATAGGCGTTAAGGCAAACTGGAAATCACTGTCTGCACAAATCAGCGCATACACTACCGACCTTGAAGATGAAATCAATGGCTTCGTATTTGTGTCAGATTTGGGTGCATATAGTGCCGATAATATCGACGGTGAAAGCTCGCGAGAAGGTATTGATCTAGAACTTAACTGGGACAGTGGCTATGGTGATTTTACCGCAGCGTATAGTTATCTAGATGCGGAACAAACCGACAATGGTATAACAACCACTGAACTGCGTCGTGCCCGTCACCAAGGCTCATTAACCTACAACACTGACTTTGGAACGGAGAAGTTCAGCTTCTACACCAAGCTAGCTTACACAGGGAGTCATTACGACACCTTCTTCCCTCCTTTCCCTGAACCGTCTCAGACTCTGGCGCTGTCAGCCTATACGCTTGCAACCGTTAATTTAGGCTATCAGATAGATAAGCAGTGGCAGGTCTCGTTGAAGGTCGACAATGTATTTGATACTGATTATGAAGACATTGTAGGTTATGCAGGCCAAGAGCGTCGCGCTCTACTTTCAGTTAACTACAGCATGTAAGTGATGTAACGTTAATGAACCTTCTGTTGAGCGTTGCTTAAAGGCAAAACTCAACGTGAAATCAACAAACAATAAAGGGCTATACATGGTTATAGCCCTTTTTCTTTGAGTTTCTGTTAGGACCTGATGATTCAGACTCTGTTCATCATGCGTATATAAAATACTGCATTTACCTAAACCTTGAGTCGCGTTTTTTAGTGAGCTTGTCGCGTACTAAGGCATTGAAGTAGAACAGGTCCTAGTTAAGCGAACAAGCCTGTGATAATCTCGGTATCGATAATAGTTTTTTGAACATAGGATTATATTCCATGAAAAAGTTTGCAGTAATGTTTGTCATGGCAATGCTTTTGCCACTAACAGCATGCGCTCAGGAGCCAGCGTCTAAATGGAAAGAAGGTACGCACTATACTGTGCTTGATAAAGAAGCCACAGATAAGCCTGTTATTACTGAGTACTTCTCATTTTGGTGCCCTCACTGCTTCCAGTTCGAACCAATTGTTGCGCAAATTAAAGAAAAGAAAAGCGACGGCACGAAATTCAATAAGGTGCACGTAAACTTTATGCGTTTTACTGGACCTGAAGTTCAAGACGATGCAACTAAAGCCATGCTAATTGCGCGCGCTATGAAGCAAGAAGACGCGATGAACGGCGCTATTTTTAACTATATCCACAAGCAACGTGCATCTATCACTGGCTTGAAAGACCTTCGCAATATCTTCGTTGTGAACGGAGTAGACGGTGAAGAGTTTGACAAAATGGCCAAAAGCTTCGGCGTAAATAGCATGGTGCGCAAGAATCAACAGCAAATTGATGAGTATCGTGAGCACTTAACTGGTGTGCCAAGCTTTATTATCAACGGTAAATATCAGCCTACTTTCACTGCTGACATGACCTTCGACGACATCGCTGACCTAATCGTGTGGCTATCTGAGCAAAAATAATTTGGTTAATAACCAATACACTCATTAGACCTTGAATAACTAAATGGGCGCTCAGGCGCCCATTTTTACGCCTTGGAGCATCCCAATGTATGCAGTAAGTGACTTTGCTGACTTTATCTGTGAACTTGACCAGCTAAAAGCAGTTAAGCGCCAGATCACCCTTCCCTGTGATAACTATCGACAGGAAAACTCCGCAGAGCACAGCTGGCATGTTGCATTAATGGCAAATATGCTAAGCGAATATGCGGCTAAACCCATAGATGTGACCCGCGTTATTCGCATGATCCTTATTCACGATATTGTGGAAATTGATGCTGGCGACATGTTTGCTTTCAATCATCAAACAGATCACGACGCACAAGCCGAGAAAGAAGTAGCTGCCGCTAAGCGCATTTTTGGTTTATTGCCGAGTCCACTTAGTAGTGAAATGCTCGATTTATGGCTTGAGTTTGAAGCAGCGGAAACCGCCGATGCAGAATTTGCAAAATCAATGGACCGCGTACTTCCCGTATTTCAAAATATGAAAGACAACGGAGGAAGCTGGAAGCGTCACGGTATTGCAAGGGAGAAAATTGAGAAGCGTAATGCTCACCTTAAATCTTGCGCACCGGCTTTATGGGACTACGTTATGCAGCAGCTTGATGTGGCCGTTGAAAAAGGCTGGCTAAGTCAGTAACGACTCAGCCAGACCTGTAGTATTAATTACAACATAACGTTGTAATAGTGTATTGCAATTAGAAGCGTGTACCAATCCACATCCAGAAGCGATTGGTATCCACCTTTATATCTCCCGCATCGTAAGTACCGTACTTAATGCCAAAATTGTACTTACCTGCAAACTTCTTCGTATACTGCACATTAATTTCGCTGCCTAAGTCGTCAGCACCGTTGCTGCTGTCGTCAGCGCTGAAATCGTGGTAAGCCAAAAGCCATTTACCACCGGCTAGCCCACCTGATAGAGATAACTTAAGATCTTTTAAGCCCTGTGCTGGCGTGCCCAAGAACTGATCAGTCCAACCGTTGAATTTGTGCAGCGTAGCTAGCGGCGTTGCAAAACCGTACAACCCATCGTCAGAACCTAGTATTTCGTAATCGACCTTAGCAGTCACACCAGAAAACGTGGCTGCGACATACGCATTTAAATACGAGGCGTCAAAGTCGCTGGCCGTTTCGCCCGCGCCAGCTTCGCTTGATTGCGTGGCAAACTCACCACCGTAAGCCCAACTCACGCTCTCACCTTTCATCTTTCCATCGTAGCTCACGCCATACGTGTCCAACGCGTTATCCGTGTCGTTGTCCACTTCTAAAAGGTAAGCGTAGGCCACAAACTTGCCAATTTTAGATGTATAAGTCGCATGAAGAATATGATCTTTAGAATCTAAATCTGCCGCCTCAGCAAAAATGCGGTTGCGTTTGTAAAGATAGCTATAGAATAGTTCTAGATTGTCTGTTGCCGCATATTTAGCGCTTACGGCATCAAAGGTCTGGCGGTCTTGTCGCCAGCCAACGTGGCCAACAAATCGATGGTCATCCAAAGTAATTACTTGTCGCCCTACTCTGGCGGTAAAGTTATCCGCCTTATACTGAATAAAAGCTTGATCAACTTCGGTAGTTTCAGGGTCGGCAATGACCGAATACTCACCTACGTTAAAGCCAGTAGGCCCCACAGTAAACTCATCTTGCCCAAGTACAATACGACTGTCTTCAACCTCAGCGGTAAATGAGAAACCATTAACGCTACCCGAACTAAACCCTAGACGCGTACGCAAAGTCAGTGCACTTGCGTCTTCTAACGCATTGTCTTGATCAACAGCTTCGTAGCGTAAATTCAGATCCGCCCATGCCTTTGAATCGCTTAATGCGCTGTGAATGTCAGCGGCCATTGCGCTTCCACCCAATACTGTCAAAACAGATGCTGTTAGCATCTTAATGCCAAAGTTTTTTAACGTGTTCATGTGTATTCCCTATCGGTATCAATTTTTATTAGTCAACACTTACCCAGCCAGCAGTAGAATGCTGGTTAAAAGTGATGGTTTTGGTTAGTTGGCGGAAAAGGCTTCCGCCCTAGTCAGGTGCCGATAAAGCTAGGCGGCATCTGACTTCTTAGCGTCTTTTTTTTCAGATGACACCCCGCTGGGTTTTGCTAGCTGTTGTGAATGTTTGTTAGTTGTAGGCGCTTGGTTTGCGCGTGACGAAACGGTTTCAACCTTCTTTTGTTTGTCGTAAAGAAAGGTTAAGACTTCATGTCTGTAGTGGTTGTACTGCTTGTTATCTGCAAGTGCTAATCTATCTCGTGGACGCGGCAACGCAATATCTAGAATTTCGCCAATGGTGGCCGCTGGGCCGTTATTCATCATAACAATGCGGTCAGATAGCAATACTGCCTCATCCACATCGTGGGTAATCATAATAACCGTGTTGCCCAAGTCAGCGTGAATTTCCATGAGCGAGTCTTGAAGATGAGCGCGAGTTAGGGCGTCTAGCGCACCGAACGGTTCGTCCATTAGCAGCACTTTTGGTTCCATTGCCAATGCTCGCGCAATGCCTACTCGCTGTTTCATACCACCTGATATTTCACTGGGTAATTTATCAAGGGCGTGGGTCATGTGCACAAGCTCTAGGTTGTGCATGATCCAGTCACGCATCTCGGTTTTACTCTTGTCTCGCATGGTAGATTTCACGGCCAGTTCAACATTTTTGTATACCGTAAGCCAAGGTAATAAAGAGTGGTTTTGAAAGACTACAGCGCGCTCAGGTCCAGGCTGCTTCACTTCTGCGCCATCTAAAATTACGCCGCCCGTGGTAGCTTGATGTAGACCTGCGACGATATTCAACACCGTTGATTTACCGCAGCCCGAATGGCCAATTAACGACACAAATTCACCTTTACTGATTTTAAGATTCACATCTTGAAGCGCAGTAAATGGCCCCTTCGGTGTGGGGAAGTCGATACCCACCTGCTCTAACTCTAAGTGTTTAGTGTGCATAAAATTCTCCTCAAAATTAGCGTAGTACGCTCGACTTGTCCCAGCTTACAGCGCGCTGAATCGATAACATTAAGCGGTCTAGCACAAAGCCAATAGCGCCAATGGTGAGCACTGCTACCATGATTCTCGCTAGCGACTCCGAACTTCCGTTTTGGAATTCATCCCACACAAACTTTCCTAGGCCCGGGTTTTGGGCAAGCATTTCTGCCGCAATCAGTACCATCCAGCCAATACCAAGCGACAATCTAAGTCCTGTAAAAATCATGGGAATAGAAGATGGAAGTACTATTTTGGTGAGATGAGCAAAGGGCGTAAGACGCAATACTTTACTTACGTTGATTAGGTCTTTATCAATATTGGAAACGCCTACAGCGGTGTTAATAAGAGTTGGCCATAAACAACAAAGCGAAACCGTAAAGGCAGAGGTGACAAATGATTTAGAAAACGCCGGGTCATCGCTGACATAAAGGGCACTTACTACCATAGTCACCAGCGGCAGCCATGCCAATGGAGACACTGGCTTAAATAACTGGATAAGTGGATTTATTGCGGTGTAAGCAGATTTACTTAGACCACATAGTATACCCACGGGAACCGCCACGACTGATGCAATTAAGAATCCAACCATGACGGTGTAAAGGCTTGTCCATATCTGATCAAAAAACGTTGGCGCACCGGTGAATTCTCTAATTTTTGGCTGATAAGTAGGGTCCTGCGCTACACGCGCTGCATTTCTTGCTTCTTGACGTTGATAGAAAGCGTCCGCTTTTTCACGCTGTGTAATATGCTCGTCAATTAACGCACTGGCTTGCTCGAAAACTTGTGCAGGTCCTGGGAACTGCCCCAGCGACGTGTCGATACTTTTTGCTACACCATTCCAAATGGCCAAAAACATCAGCAAGCCGATAACAGGCAGCAGCAACGCAGGCGTGGATTGATATAAACGGCTCAACAAAGAGTTGGCGTTTGACGGCGACGATGGAAGGCGAAGAATGGTTGTCATCTTGCTCATTGCTTGCTCCTGACTCTTGATGTGCGCTTTTGCGCTGTTTATGCCCCGCCCTAGTTAGAACTGAAGGTAGGGCCATTAAATCAGACACTTACAGTACAGTGTCGCCCTTCAGACCAATCTTAAATTGCTCTAAGTAAGCGTTAGGCGTGCTTCCGTCAAACGTCACGCCATCAATGAATTCGCTCTGAGGCGGCTTGTAGCCCGTTTCCGTCCCAAACTCTGGAAAATCAGACGCCTTAGCTTTACCTTCGGCAATCAGTGCTTTAGCAGCCTGAGCATAAACCTCTGGTTTATAAACTTTTTTGGCTGTCTCTTTATACCAATCGTCAGACTTAGCCTCTGAAATTTGACCCCAGCGGCGCATTTGTGTGAGGTACCAAATAGCATCACTGTAGTATGGGTAAGTGGCGTTGTAGCGGAAGAACACGTTAAAATCAGGCACGTCGCGCTTGTCACCTTTCTCGTATTCGAAAGTGCCTGTCATGCTGTTAGCCAGTACGTCTTCATCTGCCCCTACGTAGTTACTTTTAGCAAGAATCTTTACCGCTTCAGGACGGTTCGCATTGTCGTTTTCATCCAGCCACATTGCCGCTCGAATTAGGGCTTTAACCACGCGAATGTGCGTATTTGGGTATTTGTCAGCCCAGCCCTGGCTTACGCCGAACACTTTTTCAGGGTTATTTTTCCAAATTTCGTAATCGGTGATCACAGGCACACCAATACCTTTGAATACTGCCTGTTGATTCCATGGCTCGCCTACGCAGTACCCATAGATGGTGCCGGCTTCCATCGTCGCTGGCATTTGCGGTGGGGGAGTGACTGACAACAGAGCCTGAGCGTCTATTTGGCCCGCGGTATCGCCTTTATGCGGCGCATAATATCCAGGGTGAATTCCACCTGCCGCAAGCCAATAGCGTAACTCGTAGTTGTGTGTAGAAACTGGAAATACCATTCCCATGTTGAACGGCTTTCCAGCATTGCGGTATTCATCAACCACTGGCTTTAAATAATCAGCTTTAATAGGATGAACTGGCTTGCCATTTTCGTGTGGAATATGGGCCTTCATTTTGTCCCAAATTTCATTAGAAACGGTAATTCCATTACCATTGAGGTCCATACTAAACGCTGTTACCACATGCGATTCCGTGCCGAAGCCAATGGTCGCACCAAGGGGTTGGCCAGCCAGCATATGAGCGCCATCTAGTTGGCCGTCGATTACGCGATCAAGCAGCACTTTCCAGTTAGCTTGCGCTTCCAATGTAACGTAGAGGCCCTCATCTTCAAAAAAGCCTTTTTCGTACGCCACAGCAAGCGGTGCCATATCAGTTAGCTTGATAAAACCAAACTTAAGTTCTTCCTTTTCAGGCCAGCCTACCGCTGGCTCTTGTGCTGCCACACTCGCAGAAAAACTTGCTACAGAGACGGCAAGTGCTGCACATACTCCAGCACTCGCCGTTCGAAAGCGTTTTAGCAGTGATGTTGTCTTTAACCCAGTCATACGTGTTCCTCGTAGCCAAAAAAAAACCCACCAGCGTACGACGTTTAACCGTCGAGCATGGTGGGCTTCGTTGCCGTGTTTGTAATATCGGAGTTCTTACAAACGCATCAAGTTGTTAATGGTAAGTCAGGAATTCCCGCTCACACACCTCATCTTTAAGGGAGGTTTATTAAAAGCTTTAGCTTATAAAACCATCTTTATTTTTTATTATTATGCACTTGCCATAAATGCCGGAGATGATGATGCTTCCTTACCGTTCTCCGCTGAATCCTATTTGTTTACCCTATGGTAAGTGTTGTGCATTCCACTCTGCCATCGCATTTGTGTTTGCACCCGTTGCATTGTACAGCAACGTTGCTGTTGCACGGATTATTTAGCACCCATCGTGCCAGAAATGTAAGCCATTAAAATTTATGAATATTTACACTATTGAGGTAAGAGAAAAGTGAGAATGAATTCGTTTTGGTGCACCAAAACAGGGGGGGTGTTCAACCTTGGTGCGCGAAAGCAGATACCAAGGTTGAACAAATATGGCCAATGACTGAGGCTGTCTGATTGTGTCGCTAATTTTCTAGAGGCGTTTAGTAAATTGCCCGATAGCGTTTACCACTTCATTGGCACCGCTTTGGATTTCGCTCATTGCTTTGCCTGACTGCGTTGAATACTCTAAGGCTTCGCGCGCTTTTTCCTGACCCGCTTCAATTAACTGAACTGCATTTTCTGTTAACTTTCTGTTTTCTACGACGACGTTTACGATTTCTTCAGTTGCGCTACTGGTTCGCGACGCTAGCTGCCTGACTTCATCGGCAACCACCGCGAAACCACGCCCTTGATCGCCTGCACGTGCAGCTTCAATAGCAGCGTTAAGCGCCAATAAATTAGTTTGATCGGCAATTCCGCTAATACTTTTAACCAAATCCGCAACTTTTTGGGATTGCTCATCTAGGTCCTTAATACCTTCACTCGCATTGCCCATCTGTTTCGTTAATTCGTTCATCGCCTTAACCGTAGAATCGAGCACTTGGTTACCCTTACATGCTTGCTCTCCAGTTTCTTGCGAAATGTTGAATGCAACGTTGGCGGCTTCAGAAATGGCGAATTCCCGCTTCATTTGCTCTGTAATTACCGTTGCGAATTTCACTACTTTATAAAGCTGACCATCTTCGTTTCTGATGGGGTTATATGACGCTTCTAGCCACACGTCATTCCCTCGGCTATCAATGCGTTTGTAGCGTCCAGATTCTAACTGTCCTTGCGCTAGCCCACGCCAAAAATGTTTATATTCTTCCGAGTTCGCCTCTTGCTCTGTGCAAAAGATCCTGTGATGCTTCCCAACTAGTTGCTCCAGCTTGTACCCCAAACCTTTCAAAAAGTTTTCGTTGGCTTTTATGATGGTGCCATCAAGGTTAAATTCAATAACAGCAGAAGAGCGATGAAGCGCGGCAATCATATCTCTAAGCTCATTACTGTAAGAAATATTGCGCGTTTGCTCTGCCATATAGAAAGAAATACACTTCACATTTCCATAGGCGTCGTCTATGGGCTGTATAATTCCTCTTACCCAAATCTCATGACCTTTTGCATTGTTGAATCTAACTGCGCCATGCCAATGACGATGATTTTTAATAGCGCCTAGCATATCTTGAACGTCCGATTTTTTGGGCGATTTCGGATCCATTAGGCTTTCAAGAGACTTCCCTTCTAGCTCTGAAATCTTAAATCCTGTTGCTTGAGTATATAGATCATTAATTGCACTTATACGTCCGTCTGCATTCAACTCAATGTACAACATTTCTTCACGAAGCTCTTCCTTAACCGTTTCATGTGCCGCCATTTCCTTTTCCAAACGTTGGTTTTCGGCTATCAACTCTTTATTTTTGAAAAACATCCTGCGCTCCTAATGAACTTCGTTTCACGCATTATTTATCAGCCGACTCAGCTCATAACGAAGCCACCCTGACAAAATAGGCACTGGCGTATCACACTGAAATACGGTTAGTTGTCTGAAACGATAAGCTAGTATTTATTGGCTTTGATTAAAGATAGCAGAGCAAGTGAAGTTTATTGATGTTTCACACAAATAAAACTAAATTTTTTGTTCAATAAAGATTAAAGATAGCCCAGTTTGGGCATTGACATAAACCCGCCTCTTTTTGCTATACCAAAATACTCATGGCAGCGATGAAAACACGCAGCGATTCCTTCCGCCCGTTTTGGCGTCGTACAACGCTTTATCAGCGGTATTCAGGATCGAAGTTAATGTCCAGTTGTGGTGATTAACGAAGTTGACCGTTGCAACGCCCAAACTTGCGGTAATTACGGGTGAAACTGTGCTCTTGCTGTGCTCTATCCCTAATGATTCTATCGCATCTCGAATCTCTTCAGCTTTCACCTTCGCGCCTTTCTCATCGATATTAGGCAAAATCGCTACGAACTCCTCACCACCGTATCGAGCACAAAAATCAGTATTACGGGTAATAACTTCATTAAGCCCAATAGCGACGGCTTTCAGGCATTCATCCCCTTTAGGGTGACCATAATTGTCATTGTAAAGTTTGAAACTATCGACATCCAAGATAATCACCGTCAACGGCCATTCATACCGTTTTGACATTGCTATTACCTTTTCCATTTCCATTTCAAACGCCCGTCGGTTTGGGATGTTAGTGAGCGGATCGCTAAGTGACAAACGAATCAATTCGGTTTCTTGGCTCTTCACTCTCTCAAAATACAGTGCAAAGGTTTTAGCCAGGCGAGATATCTCGTCACTGCCTTCGAAGCTTGCTACCTCGTCACTATTTTTTTCAACCAAATTGGTTAAAGCAATTAAACGCAGAATAATACGTTTGTAGATGTAGAAGATGATGGCGCAACAAATAATCATCACAATTAATGAGAGTGCCAATGACAGGGTTATTTGTTTGGACACGGCCTGGTTGGCAGACAATGCGTAAGAAGAGGTGTCTTTTGTGATTGAAGATGCCCTAAACTCAATATTTGACGCGACTTCTTCAGCCAAGTGCTCAACAAAACTGCCTCGCCCTCTTGAACGTCCACGAATACGCATGACATTAGCTTGTTTATCAATCATGCCCCATTTACCTAATACCCCCTCCTCTAGCGCTCTTACCAGTTCGCTGCTGCGCTTGTCTAGCGATGTCGCCTCACGCAAGGAAGCGATGCTTTCTTCAATACTGTCCTCTAACTTGCGTAACTCATGCAGTTGGAACTGCTGATTTATTTGGGCAATTTGTAATATCAGAGGAACCAGCGTTTGAGAAGATTGAATACCCACATACTGCGATTTATTGTCTTCGAAAATATTGTTCAAGTAAGTAAAGAGTACTTCCCTTTCCACCCGCACTTCTTTTTCAACATCAATTCGCTGACGCACTAATGCGTTTAGTTCTTCTATTTCTAATGTAAGTACATTCAGTTGCGTCGCTAAGTACTTGTCTCCCTGCTCAAGTTTCAAATTGGAGGAATCCAGGCGCTCTATCGTTTCATCTAACTGAGTTTTGACAATACGCCGAGACGATTGGCTCTCAGACGATGTTAATCGCGCAGTAAGTGAAATTAAGTGCTGAACTTCACGAGTAATTTCAGTAGCTTGGCTAAGAGTGGGGATAGAAGACGAGGTGATATCGTCAAGCACTGTTCGCACGTCATTTAAACGCAGCAGCGTCAAAACCAGTATTAAAAGAAAAAATCCCATCACACTGCATTGTGCAATGATAAACAGATACAAAATCTTTTTCTTATGCTGCATCTGATCACTCGCCTTTTGCCATATTTATTATGCGGTTATCAGTTTTAGGCTTTAAATCGTATTGATTGACGATGGCCTGCATAACAAGGTCTGATATTTGAGGGGGACGTGTGCTCGAGGCCGGACGCTTTTCGGTATTCTTTAACGCATAGAAACCGTCTCCGCCATTAGCCAGAAAGTTACTTGTAGCCAATGAATAGGTTTTCGACTTATCTATTCGCTTTCCATTAATCGTGACATTTTTTACTCGTTGAAGCACTTTCGCTGAAGGGTCGAAACTATAAGACATACCCGATACATGAGGAAAACCACCTTTTAAATTTTGATATTGCGAAAGCCCCTCTTCCAGAGCTTGAATTAACTGAGCGCCAGTTATATCCAAAGCCACAACATGCGCGCGAAACGGCATTTCGGTGACAATATCTTGCCGAGTAATTGGTGTACCTGCCGTATATTGTTTGTTGCCTCGGATACTGCCTCCGTTTATCAAGGCAATTTCAGTATTGGCATAGCGTTTAATGGTATCCGCGACAAAGTTTACAAAAGGATTCTCTTCACTTCTCACTTCTTTGCGCGCAGTCGAAACGGCAATCTTCCATTCGCCAATTTGGATATTTAACAACCGCTTTAGGCGCGCTTCATACTCAATGAGTTGCTCGTTTAACTCAGCATCAGCCTCTATATCTTCTAACGGCTGTTCTATATACGACGTTGCTTGCCACCCAGTATTTTTCACAAAACTAGCAACGACAGCGGTTCCCTGCTGTGTAAGTACCATACTATTAGGATGACGCGTAGTTTCGAGCATATTTTTCTCGTCCAAGCGACTGTCTGTTATAAAAGCGACATCAATAATGCGTTTGTTCAGCATGGTATTAATAAAAGGGAACGGGTAGGAATAGTGAAGCAAAATAATATCTGCGCCTTGCTGTCGCAATCTTTTAGACTCCTCCATGATGGCTTTTTGAGGAGGCGTTATAGCAATATCAGATAATTGGTACTCCTCTATCACTCTCTCATGTAAAACTGATATAACACCAAGTGTTAATTCTTCTTTTTCTACAATCACAGAAGTGTGCAGGCCATCTGGGGAACGCCCCACCCGGTTGTCTATTACGTTGCTGGCTACCAATGGAAAGGCTGCTTCATAAGAACGAAGAGATAATTCATCCTCATAGAAACTAAATTCTCTCTTTGTGACCCCCATCACATCTGGCTCAAGGGAATTGAGAATATCAATAATGTGGGAGCCACGGTCAAACGAGGATAGCGCGCTCGGCCCAATCGAGCCGCCGCCGAAAATGAAGAAGACGGTTTCACTAATTTGCCGCTGTTGTTTTACGAGGGTTTGAAGATTAGCGTAACGCCCTGTGCGTGCGTCGCTAATATTAGGCATATCTGCGGTTAGTACGAAAGTTACGCTAGAGGTTGTGACCTGTTCTCGATTTTCAGATACAGCATAACCTGCTCGAAATAAGAGCGACAGGCTAGCTAAAAATACGAGCCATTGCGTGATTCGCATAACACCACTTAAGGAAAACTTGTTAATACTATTAACAAGTATAGCAACGATTAAGTCAATGCGACGATTGGCTATTTTTCCTTAAAAAGAAGGGCTTTATAACAAGCAATATAGATAATTGCCCGCTCAGAAAACGCAGGTGACCTTAAAATGGCGTTGCGCTTTTATCGCGCTGTGCCCAAAGCTGCCTTGCCTGGGACAGGGCATCTGCAACATCACACTTTTGTAGCAGTATCAAATAGCTGGCAAGTGTACTCAAAACGGCTTGTTCACCGTAAAGGCTATTCGCGTTACCCGCCCACACATCAAGCATGTCGTTAACGTTCATGTCTTTATCTTTAAGCGCCCATTTGTCAGCAACCACCGGCATTATTACTTCTTCGGTCTCACCATTTCGGGTAATAAATAGCTCAGTTTCCCGTTCACCATTAACTTCAGGATCTCCGCCATCACCACGAAAGCAAAGCGCATCTATAGATGGATAATTTTCATTAACGCGGCAGTGTTTGTGGTCAAGATGCATATGGTAAACGCCCTGTACGCAAAATTGTGCAGCGGTGGGATTCAACAACCTTGCGAGGGTGTTAGCGCATGAACGCAGGCCAAATACCTCACGAAGCTTAATAATTGTGTCGAGCGCAGGCAGCAAATAAGACAAATCAAGGTAAGTCACCCCTTTATCCGTTAACTGCTGTTTGGCATCTTCAATACTGCTAACTTCAGACAGGCCCAATTGGGGTAACGCTATACTTGCATAAAGGCGCCCTGAACCCGGCTCATGCGCACCGTGGAGCATAACCGAGTAACCATTGTTGGCTAGAACCGCTACGGCCAATAAGTACCATGGTAACTGGCGACGCTTTCCCGCGTAGCAGCCAATATCTAACGTGGGGGTGAGGGTTTTGACTTCTGGCTCTATTAGCTCTCTGCATGCATCGACAAAGCCAATAACTTCTTCTGGTGTTTCTTCACGCGTACGCAGCAACATAAGAAATGCGCCGCGTTGATCGCCTGTCACTTCATTGGCCAATACCATTTTCATGGCATGATAAGCCTCATCACGGGTAAGGCTACGCCCCCCTTTTTGACCTTTGCCAATAATTTTTATGTATTCACTAAATGGTTGCTGCATGCTTGGATGAATGTAATAGAAGAGTATTTACCTGTTGACGAGACTCTACCACCTTTCCAAATATAAGTAACGTAGGCCCCGTTAAATTTGCTGCTTCTACCTTGCTATGAATATCGGCAAGCACGCCAGTAATCATGCGCTGTTCAGGCGAAGTGGCATTTTCAATTACCGCTACTGGCCATGTCGTTGGCACGTTGTGATGAATCAAGCCTTTGCATAGACCTTCAAGCCGGCTTAGTCCCATATAAACCACCATGGTTTGGTTCAACACATTTTGCGCCAAAGGTGCCATCTCTGGCCATTGTTCCGCGTCTTTAAAATGTGCGGTCATAAAACTCACCGATTGAGCGCAGCGCCTGTCGGTTAAAGGGATACCCGTATAGGCTGACACACCCGATGCTGCCGTAATACCAGGAACAATAGCAAAAGGAATGTTGGCCTTTGTGAGTGCATCGGTTTCTTCGCAGGTTCTTGCAAATAGGGCTGGGTCACCGCCTTTTAACCGCACGACAGTGTGACCGTTGCATGCCAATTCAACCACTCGCTTGCATATAGCGTCTTGGGTAAAGCTATGCTTTTTGCAGCGCTTCCCTACATATTCTTTCACCACTTTAGAGGGAATTAGCGCGAGAATATCTTCGCTGACTAAGGCATCGAACAGCACGACATCGGCTTGTTGCAGAAGACGAAACGCTTTTAACGTAAGTAACTCGGCATCGCCGGGGCCAGCACCGACGATGAACACCTGCCCTTGTTTATGACCTTCAGTTTGCCTGTTTGCTAACTTCAACCACTTGCCAAAGTATGAATGCTTAGCTGGAGCTTTTGGATTATCGGAGCGCTGGCGCGTCGTCACGGTCGTGACCGTGGTAGAAATAGCATCGCGATAAAAGAGGTTTAACAAAGGTTTCTGCGGTTTAAATAAGGTGCGCAAAAACGGTAACGACCAACTAGATGCAATTGACATGATTTAACGCTCCTAAACAGATTGAATTTCAATGACTAAATGCTTGTCTATCAGCTGAGACAAGGCGGGCTTACACGAGCCACAATTCGTACCACACTTTAATGCTTCACCAAGCTCTGCCACCGAACTACAGCCTTCTTCGATGGCATGTGTAATGGTTTTTTCGCGCACTTCAAAGCAGCTACAAACTACATCACCATTTAAAAATGCGTCGTCTACTTGGCCACGTATTAAATTGCGCTGTATGTCTGTAGAAATAGATGTGTTGAGAAGACTGGCAAGCCATTCGTTAGGTACTGACCATGTGCTTTTTGAATGTGGCGCTGCCTGCGCTGTTGTATGTGCAGTTGCTGGTGCCCTTTCACCCTTTTCTGGCTCATCGCCCAAAAACGCCGCGAAACAAAGAGTATCATCGACAAGCGCAAGGCATACTGAGTATGTATGATGATGAAACTGCAATAGCACCGCGTTTTGCGGCAGCAGAGGTATCAACCCTTGGGTAAAATCCCGACGACCTTTGTTCGAAGCAACATTCAATACTGATAATGCTGCATCCGAGTTATTTAAAGGTGAAGACGCCTCTGTGCTTTCAAGCGGTGTCGTATTCCAGTAATCACACGCATGCTTTAGTGCGTCTTCACTAAACGGATTAAGTTTTGAATTATGTGCTGATTGGTTTACTGATGAAACAAAGAGCTTGCCGTAGGTAGCGAAATGAGCAGGCGCGATAGCTACCGCCGCGTGTTTTAACTCTGGCTGCCCTGAAATAGGGTCTACCGCGCTGGCGTAAAGTGCGCCTAGTTTACTGTGCGAACCCCATTGCGCCGACCAGTGAATAGGAATGAATACTTCCCCTTTGCGCATATCCGTATCCGCTTTAACCGGATAAATAACAGGGGCGTCTTTACACACTGCACTTGAAAGAGAAACGAGGCTTCCATCTTCAACGCCCAATTCAGCAGCGTCTTTAGGGTTGATATGCACGCAAGCACTTGGCATATGAGCCAGTAACTTTGCCGCTTTACCCGTGCGCGTCATGGTATGCCACTGATCTCGCGCTCGGCCGCTGTTCACAACAAAAGGATAAGCGTCTGATGTTACCTGCAGTGGCGCTCTGTAAGTTACGGGAATAAGTTTCGCTTTGCCACTAGGGGTTGAAAACCGTTTATCTTCAAAAGGACGTTTACTGGTAAGGCGAGGGTTAGGGTTAGATTTAGAATTAGAACTGGCCGTATTCTCAGCTTTTATAACTGTGTGAAAAGGCCACTGCAAAGGCGATAGCCCATTGTACTGAGCTTCACTTAACGCTTGTAAAGGTGACAGGTCTAATTGTCGCTTACCGTTATTTTGATAGCCGGTTAGCCCAGCGTATTCGCAGAATATTTGTGACGAATGGGTAAAATTAAATGCCTCGCCAAAGCCCATTTTACCCGCCACTTCGCATAGTATTTGCCAATCGTGTTTTGCACTACCTGGTGGGGGCAATATACCGCGCTGACGTGAAATACGGCGCTCTGAGTTTGTTACCGTGCCGTCTTTTTCCGACCACCCCGTGGCAGGAAGGGCAATGTGCGCGTAGTTAAGCGTATCGTTAGACTCAACAATATCAGACACCACCACCATGTCACACTTTGAAAGTGCGCGCTCAACTTGACCGCGATTTGGCATACTGACAACAGGGTTAGTCCCCATTATCCAAACGAACTTTACCTTTCCACTCTCAATTGCATTAAACAAATCAACTGCTTTAAGCCCCTGCCCTTTAGGCATGACGGGTGCATTCCAATAGGTTTTAACAGCGCTGATATGATCAGGGTTTTCAAGGTCCATATGAGCAGCTAGCATATTGGCTAACCCACCGACTTCACGCCCTCCCATGGCATTTGGCTGGCCAGTAATTGAAAACGGACCACAACCGTCTTTAGCAATTAAATCCATTGCTAAATGACAGTTGATAATGGCTTGGGCTTTATCCACACCAGCAGAAGACTGGTTCACGCCCATAGAATAAAAAGTAACTACGCTAGAGGCTTCACAAAAGGCATCAAAGAAGGCCTTAATGCTGTTAATGTCCAGGTCGCATACTTCAGCAACGTCATCTAACGTTAAGGCATTTGCACTTTTGAGCGTTTCTTCAAGTCCCTCGGCATAGGTCTCAACGGCGGATTTGTCTATTCGACCTTGTGCGTTTGCATAGCTGAGTAAACCGTTAAATAGCGCTACGTCGCTACCCGGCTTTATAGGAAGGTGTAAATCGGCAATGGTACAGGTTTCGGTTTTGCGTGGGTCAACAACAATGACCTTCATATTCGGATTTTTCAGCTTTGCTCGCTGAATGCGTTGAAAAAGCACTGGGTGCGCCCACGCCGCATTACTTCCGGTGATCACCAGTAAATCTGTACATTCCAAATCGGTGTAATCGCAAGGCACTACATCTTCACCGAAGGCTCGCTTGTACGCGGCAACGGCTGATGACATACATAGGCGTGAATTCGTATCGATATTGGCACTGCCGATGAAACCTTTCATAAGCTTATTGGCAATGTAATAGTCTTCGGTGAGAAGCTGACCTGATACATAAAAAGCAACGGCATCCGCGCCATACTGCGCAATGGTAGAGGTGATCTTATCCGCAATCACATCGGTGGCCGTGTCCCAATCCACCGATTGACCTGCCATGGTTGGGTGAAGCAAACGACCGTTTATGTCGTTTGTTTCAAGCAGGTTTGTTCCTTTGACACACAATCTTCCATAATTGGCGGGATGCTCTGGCGTGCCTTTAACAGTGTCCAGGGTTATGGCACGCGTGCTTACGTTGCAACTGATATCTACACCACACCCTACGCCGCAGTAAGGGCATGTTGTTTGTCTTAATTGTTCAGACATCATGTCGGGTTGTCGTGTAGGCATATTCATTTCATTACCTTTTTCGGTTTCACAGCTTTTGAATGCATTTTGCTAAAAGGCTTTTTTCATGTGGGCGTTCAAATAAAGGCAGTTTGCTTAAACACCGACAAAAACCTTTTCGCCCTCTACCTTCACAGCGTAAGCCGTGACGGAAACATCGTCGTGTTCTTTACACAGCCCGGTTTCTAAAAAGTAATGCTCTTTGTATAGAGGCGAAGCAACAACAGGCGCACCGCCTATCGACCCTAGAAGCCCGCGATAGAGTACGTTTGCTTTACCAATAGGGTCGTAGTTACTAATGGCGAAAACCTGGGTTTCGCCGTTTATCTTCAAACTGAAAATTGCCACTTGCTGTGAGTCGACAAGGGCGCAAACCCCACTGTTTGTCACTAAGTCGTTCGTCTCACAAACATAGTGCCATTGCACTTGCTGTGGTTCTGACGCCATTACATTTTGCGCTGCTGACATAATTTGATTCTCCTAACAGGGTTGATAAGCCAGTGGCTATACCATAGAGACAGGAATGAACTGATCTTTACCTGCTACTTTTTCAGCTTCAGTAGCTGGGCGAACCTGGCCTCGCTCTGAAACAAACTGAATATTGGTGTCGCTAGCATTGCTGTTTACGAATTGACGGAAACGCTTGCGCGACTCAGGGTTTTCAATGGTGGTTTTCCATTCGCACTGATAAGCATCAACCACAGCATCCATCTGTGCTTCAAGCTCACCATTAATGCCAAGAGCATCGTTGATTACAACGTCTTGCAAGTAAGCTAACCCACCTTCTAAGTTGTCCATCCACACCGATGTGCGCTGTAGGCGATCAGCCGTTTTCACGTAAAACATCAGCACGCGGTCGATGTACTTAATAAGGGTTTCGGTATCTAGGTCGGTGGCAAACAGGTCTGCATGTCGAGGCTTCATGCCGCCATTCCCGCAAACATACAGGTTCCAGCCTTGCTCGGTAGCAATAACGCCAATGTCTTTGCTTTGGGCTTCTGCGCACTCACGGGTACACCCCGAAACGGCAAATTTAATTTTGTGCGGCGCACGTAAGCCTTTGTAACGATTCTCTAAGTCAATGGCAGTGCCAACAGAATCCTGAACACCGTAGCGGCACCATGTGCTTCCCACACAGGATTTCACGGTACGCAGTGCCTTCGCGTAAGCATGGCCGGTTTCAAAACCACCAGCGACCAGTTTTTCCCAGATATCAGGTAAGTGCTCTACGCGCGCTCCAAATAAATCAATGCGCTGACCACCCGTGATTTTGGTGTACAAGTTGTATTCTTTTGCCACTTCGCCGAGCAGAATCAACTTCTCAGGCGTTATTTCGCCACCAGGTACACGCGGTACAACGGAATACGTGCCATCTTTTTGCATGTTGCCAAGGTAGATATCGTTGGTGTCTTGCAGAGGAAGATGTGAAGCCTTAAGAATGTAGTCGTTATACACCGAGGCTAAAATTGAGCCCACAGCGGGCTTACAAATTTCACACCCTAGACCTTCACCATGCTGCTCTAGTAGCTCGTCAAAGGTGCGAATGCCGTTTACCTTAACAATGTGAAATAGCTCTTGTCGGGTATAGTTGAAGTGCTCACAAATGGCTTTTGATAATTCCACACCGCGCTTTTCAAGTTCGCTATCCACAACATTTTTAAGTAAGGCAGCACAACCTCCACACCCTGTGCTGGCTTTGGTTTCGCCTTTTACATCGCCAACGCTACAACAGCCGCCTTCAATGGCTGAAACAATATCGCCCTTTGTCACATTTAGGCATGAACAAATAGACGCGGTGTCTGGTAGTGCATCGGCACCTAGCGCCGGTGCAGCATCGGATGAGGGCAGAATTAGGCTTTCTGGGTGTTCAGGTAATTCAATATTATTAAGTGCATACTGTAGGAGCGTGTCGTAGTCGCTGGTATCGCCAACGAGTACAGCACCAAGCACGTACTTTTGCTCGCTATCTACCACCAGCTTTTTGTACACGCCTTCTGGCTGATTTAAATAGGTGTAGCTAAGCGCACCGACTGTGCGTTCATGAGCATCGCCAATTGAGCCCACTTCCACACCCATTAGCTTGAGTTTGGTACTCATATCTGCGCCAGCGAACTCGGCATCGCCGCCGGTTATATGACTTACAGCCGTGCGCGCCATGGTATAGCCAGGTGCTACCAGGCCAAAGATTTTGTTATCCCACAGCGCACATTCACCCACAGCGTAAATGTTTGGATCAGACGTCACGCAGTGGTTATCAATGACAATACCGCCGCGCTCACCCAGTGTTAGCGCTGACTTTCTGCCAAGCTGATCGGAAGGTCGAATACCGGCAGAGAATAAAATCATGTCAGTTTCTAGTGCAGTGCCGTCAGCAAACACCATTTTATAGCGGCAGGTATCACCAGCCTCGATAGTTTGGGTGGCCTTTTGGGTGTGAACCATTACGCCCAATGCTTCGATTTTATCTTTAAGCACGTTACCACCAGCTTGGTCTAGCTGTACCGCCATAAGCTGCGGGGCAAACTCTACCACGTGGGTGTCTAGACCGGCTTGTTTTAATGCGTTAGCGGCTTCTAAACCCAACAGCCCACCACCGACAACAACCCCTACTTTGCTCACCGCTGCTGAAGCTTCAATAGCGAGTAGATCGTCTATAGTACGGTACACCAAGCAATGCTCTTGATCGTTGCCAGGGATGGGTGGCACAAATGGGTATGAGCCCGTAGCTAACACAAGCTTATCGTAGCTAAACACCTGCCCTTCAGAAGTCGTCACTTTATTATTGTCACGGTCTATATCGGTAACCAAGGCATTGGTAACTACGTTTACGCCCCACTCGGCGTACTGAGCGGGTGTAGTGAGCGCTAAGTCATCAGCACTCGCGCCGCTAAAAAAAGACGACAGATAAACGCGGTCGTACGCAAGGCGTGACTCGCCGCATAAAACGGTTATTTCTACATTGGCATCGCTTTGGTGAAGCTGCTCAACAAAATGATGCCCCACCATGCCGTTGCCTACGACGACAATTTGCGTTTTTGAGTCCAATGAAGTCATGGTATTCCCCTTTTTTCGGGACAAAAAAAAGCCCGCTTCAACTTTCGTTGATGCGGGCTTCGTTGCCTATTTTGCCAACGGTTTAGGTCGGCTAACACATTTTACGGAGTGTTATAAATCACACAATTTTCAGCGATTGACACAAATCACCAAAACACACTTTACGTTTATAGCTATCCAAGTTCAGTGCCAAAAACGTAAGCAATTGTTTTTATTTGATTTACTACAAAATAAGCATTATTCAGACTTCACAACTGCACCAAACAAACGCAAAACTGTGTTCACTTGGTGCATTGAGGCTATCAAATAACTTAGGCCAGCTTATCCGTCGCTACGCGGTAGCGAGGGTCTTCAACCACGTTAATTTCAACAAACTTATCGGCCTTGCGAAGCAGTGAGCGACATTCATCACTGATATGGCGAATGTGTAGCTTTTTACCCTGCTCTTCGTATTTGTCAGCAAGGGTATCTAGCGCATCGATACCTGATGAATCCCAAATGCGAGAGTCTTTAAAGTCAATAACTACATCGTTAGGATCGTTGGCTATATCAAACAGGTCTTTGAAATGCGATACCGAGCCGAAGAACAGCGGGCCGTCTAGCTCATAGACTTTCCAACCGTCGTTATCGATATGGGATCTCGCTTCGATATGACGAGCGTGTTTCCATGCAAACACCAGTGCGGAAACAATAACACCCACAACAACTGCAATAGCCAGGTCAGCGATAACGGTAACGCCTGTTACTAGGAAAAGTACGAACGCATCTTCTTTGTTTACGCCGCGAATAATTCTGAATGACGCCCACTCAAATGTAGCGATAACCACCACGAACATAACGCCAACAAGGGCAGCGAGAGGAATCATTTCAATTAGCGGAGCAGCAAATAGAATAAAGCCCAATAATACAACCGCCGCGGTGATACCAGACAAGCGGCCACGGCCACCAGAGTTAATGTTAATCATACTTTGGCCAATCATAGCGCAACCGCCCATACCGCCAAAGAAACCGTTTACGGTATTTGCAACACCTTGGCCAACGCATTCTTTGTTGCCGCGTCCGCGGGTGTCCGTCATTTCATCAATTAATGAAAGGGTAAGGAGCGATTCAATAAGACCAACCAAGCAAAGAATGACTGAGGTAGGCAAAATGATCATGAAGGTTTCCCAGGTGAACGGCACCATAGGAATAGCAAAGCTAGGAAGTTCACCCGCTAGCGTTGCGGTATCGCGCTGGTCAGCTGGTAGCAAATCGCGAACAAAGTCGATTACAGTGCGCGCTTCAAGGTCAAGACCGTGTACTAACAAGGTTACCGTAACAATCGCTACCAGCGACGCAGGTACGGCTTTAGTTAGCTTTGGTAGTAAATAGATAATAGCCATAGTTAACGCCACAAGCCCTAACATCCAATATAGCAGCGTACCTTCCATCCACTGCAACTCACCGGCCGCGTTAGTGACTTTGAACTGGCCTAACTGCGCCAGGAAAATAACAATTGCCAAACCATTTACGAAGCCTAGCATTACCGGATATGGGACCAGTCGTATAAACTTTCCAAGCTTGAAAATACCGCACATTATTTGCAGTAAACCAGCCAAAATAACCGCGGCAAATAAATACTGCACACCGTGTTGGGCAACCAGTGCCACCATTACAACGGCCATGGCGCCGGTAGCACCAGAAATCATTCCTGGTCGGCCACCAATAGCGGAAGTGATTAAGCCCATCATGAAAGCCGCATAAAGACCAATCATTGGTTCTACGCCGGCCACAAATGCGAATGCAACGGCTTCAGGGACCAAGGCAAGCGCCACGGTAATACCTGATAGCACGTCGTTTTTAACGTTGCTGTCTTTACTGGTAATTAAATCGAACATGTTCTCTCAGAAGCTAAGATGTTAAACACAACAACCCACCATGGCGTACACCGCGTTAAAGCAGAACACCAAGTAGGTAGGAGATTTTTTCGGCGATTCTATCACCATTGTAGCTCAAAATCTTTTAATAGATTGTTACTAGGGCCTGTTGAACGTTGATGTGCAGCAAAGATCAACAGGCCCCAGTCCGAACTACTTGGCGCTTACGTGATAAGCGCAGGGCTCTTTGCCCCTTTCCTAATGCTGTGAGCTTGTCAATTTTTCATGTACGGTCTCAGGGCTTAATTTAATAGCGAATGCTGACAAATTGCATCGTACATGGCATCGTATAATGGTTTTTATTAACCGCGTCGTTCAATGCGCTTCGATTTCTAATACGGGGCTACGGTAAGACGTCGCAATAAGGCACAAGTCTTATTCAACGAGGAGTTAAAGTGGTACCTTATATTCTGACTATTTTGTGCGTGCTAGTGGCAGGCGCTATTCATTGGATGTCGCCGAAGGCTTATTGGAAAGCCACTATCATGTCGACCGCCGTTATTTTACTATTTTCTGTAGCAGCATTGTTTATCTTTAAAGCATCAGGAATGCTGGTTAGCGAGCACACTGGCGAGAATGCTGACTTTTCTGGGCAAATGTTAACTATCACCACAATGATTGCCTTCTTCGGTTTCTTAATTTCACTGTTTGTAGGTTGGTTTCTTCGCGTAGTCAGAAACTAATCTGGATAGCAAAACCACACCTTTTGCGAAGCTGCACCATTTTGGCGCAGCTTCTTCTCTCTCAACTTCCCTCTTAACGCCGCTAACCTTCCCGTCCCCCTTATACAGTCACCTTAAGTTAAAATTCCAGCCGAACCACATGCCGCTAAATGTCAGCACTCCGAGCGTTTTTGTTCACTCTAACGCTTATCTTCATTAATTCTAATAAACAGGGCATAAGTGTTGCTTGGTACACGTATTGCTCTGCTGAGTGCAGGGGCTAAGAGCAATGAGTTTCAAAAAACGTTTCGCCAATAGATGCACTCATCAAGAAAAAATTCGAAACGTGTGTACCGAAGATTAGCAGGCCTTAACATGCTTCATGAACCAGAACAGACCATTGCGCTTTGTAGCGACGCCACTAAGCGCTTTTTGCTAGCGGCCAAGCACGCCGAAATAACCGTGCTTGAGCAACTATCTAGTAATTGTCGAATTGTAATTGCCGTTCGAGAACTTATTCATGAACTGCAAAAAGAGCGTGGGGCCAGCAATATCTTTCTTGCTTCAAAAGGCGAGCGTTATGCCGCTGAGCGAATGCAGTACGTCAGTGCTAGCGAGCAAGCGGAGTCAATGTTGAAAAGCCACTTGAAATCTCTCTACCTGACAGATGAGATCACAACGGGTAACCCGCGGTTGTTGAGCAGCATTACACTTGCTATGCAGGCGACGGACTACCTGCCCAGACTGAGAGAACAAGTAAGCAAGCAGCTGCTGACACCACTGGAATCTACACGAGCATATAGTCGTCTAGTTGCCAGTTTGCTTACGGTTATTTTTGAAGCGGCAGATATTGCAAGCGACCCAACAATCACTCGCTTATTGGTTGCACTGTTCAATTTTATGCAGGCAAAAGAATACGCTGGGCAGGAGCGGGCGTGGGGCGCTATTGGTTTCGCAGAAACTCATTTCGATGTTCGCCTTTGTGAAAAGCTGGCCGCGCTTCAGCATGCCCAAGAACATCACTTCAGTATATTCTGTGAGTTTAGCTGTAAGCCGCATAAAGATGCATTAGACGCGTTGAACAAAAGCCCTGCTGCAATCGATATTACACAGCTTAGAAATATGATTGCACAGCTTGGTGACGGCAGTCCGATTGCCGGAGAAATATCGGAAGTTTGGTTTGATGTAGCAACACGTCGAATGGATGCAATGCAGACTATCGAAGTGGCGCTCACTGAGGCCCTTACTCAGCAAGCTAACAGTAAAGTGGCCGATGCAAAAAATGAGATGGCCAATCATCAGCAGTTGCTTACGCGCTTCAATGATGAACACGCTACTGATGGCTCACCGCTCACCTTATTGTTCGATCCAAGTATGCCTGGACTCGCGGAAGACACCAAAGAAGACGAAATCAAAACGCTATCACTTAACGAGCAAACGAAGACTCTATCTGCTCACCGCTCTTTTTATGATTTACTGCGTTCACAGGCCCAACACATAGAAGATATGGGTCGGGAGCTCGAAGAGGCCAAGCGTGCAATACAGGAACAAAAACTGATTGGGCGAGCAAAACTGGTAGTAATGGAGCAATTCGGATTAAGCGAAAATAACGCGTATCGTCGACTGCAAAAACAAGCTATGAGCGAAAATACGACCATAGCGGCTATTGCCGCTAAGATCGTAAATATTACAACAAAGACTACTGCTCAAAGGTAGCTACTCTCAATTGAGTCACTTCTAGTTTAATTAAGCGCGTTCTAGCTCTTAAGGAGAAACTAAAGTCAACAAAGGCCAAACAGTAAGCCAATTCTTAGAAGCTAGTCGCTGTTTAAAAACTTCGGGCCTTGGATATTTTGGGTTAATACTTATGGTGCCTGCGAAGTTTGCTTCCAAGCCAAATGGCGCAAGTATGTCTAAATCATCATTGGCTAAAAGACGAACCGCAACACAGGTTTCTCGTTCTATCCAATAAGAAATAGCGTCGTGGCAATTTTGATAGGGAGCGTGCTCGTGAGCTACGTGCATACGCGCTTGGTTTTTAACTTGCCAATTAGCTTGAGAAACCATACGCGCTAACTCGCGTTCTATGGCTTGTTCTTGTGCTTTTAGTCCTGGTTTGGCAGCTGCAGAATTTGGTGAGTAAGCTTGCGGTTGAGGTACTGATTTCAATGTATTATCGGCACTCGCAACACTTTGCGGCGGATTAATTTCACCACTAAAGTAAATCACATCAATATCGTTAAGCGGAGTTGGTGTCGCTCTTGCGTGTAACTCATCCCATATGGCATTTCGAACAAATCCAGCACCAATGTACCCTTGCGGTAAATCGAGCGCTCTCAAAGCGCGAAGGCAGCGCATGCGAAAAGGATCCCGCTTAATAATGTCGCCTAGCCGCTTGAAATCTTGCACGTTTAATCTTCGTCTTTTATACGCAGTTTGCGTTTCCACTTGATGATATAAAAGCAAAAGGCAGCCATACTGCCACCAGCAAACCACCCTGCAATAATGTCGCTAGGCCAATGCACGCCCAATAAAATGCGGCTTAAGCCAATACAAAATACAAGAAAAGTGGCTGCCATATAGATCCACACTTTTACTGAAGCGTTTTGCGTGAAGTACGTTAACAAATAGGCGATATAGAAATAAACAAGCGTAGATAAGGTAGCATGTGCAGAGGGGAAACTTTGTGTATACACACTTACATCCTGCATGGGCAGCGGAGGACGAGGCCTGTCGATGCCAGCTTTGAGTAAGAAGGTCGTTGCGATCCCCACGGCAACAGCAATCAAAAAAGTCAGTGCCTTTTTCTTTTCACCGGCCATCGCCAAGGCTCCGGCAACTGAAATCGTGACAAAGATAAGTGCCGTATTACTGCCTAACGCGGTGATATCGCGTAGCGCGTCTTCTTTCCAACCTGATACATTGCCTGCTTCACTAATTACATTGAATAACGCATTGTCAAACGTAGTCAGCACGCCCATGTAGACAAACAACATCATAAGCAAAAAACCGGTGCCAAGTAGTAACACCTGAATAGAGGGTGTTTTTATGATGTCTAAGTAAGAGGCTAGCGCGCCGCTGTTTTTCGTTTCACTGCTTGTCATAAATCTACTTCCATTTAGTACAAAAAGAGCGTTATTGGTCGTGCTTGCTACCACCTAGGCAGTTTGGCGATACCATAGATTGCCCACCTCGAGCTTCCCACTCTGTAGGCGTATACGTGTGAAGTGCCAACGCGTGAACTGGCCCCTGCAGCGCGTCAGCCGCAAGACCGTTAATTTCTCTGTGTCTCGCTATTAAGCGCTTCCCCTCAAAGGCATCACTCACTACCGTTACTTTAAAATGACTTTGAGCCCCTTCTGGAACATTGTGCATAAAACTCTCATCTACAACCTCGAGAAAACTCGGATTAAGTGCAGCTTCAATCGTAGTTTCCAGAAACGCTTTTACTTGCATTTGGCTTACCTTGTTCTGTGAATAAGATGTCGGAATGTTAGATTAATTCTACCACCGATAGGCTTAGCCGTCTTCGCAATACCATGCACATAATGACTTTGTGTTGTTCCTGCCATAATTAATACACTGCCGTGCTCAAGCACCTGTGTATACTTTTCCTTTGTTTCTTTGTGCTTAAAAACAAAGGGCCTTGCTTCACCTAAGGTGACGGATGCAATAACCGGGTTTATACCCAACTCAGGCTCATCATCTGAATGAAAGCTCATGCTATCTTGTCCGTCACGATACCAATTCGCTAACACACTGTTGAACTTTGTATTTTGGGTTGGAGCACATAACGCTTCACAACAATCCTTAATACTTAAAAGGCTGTTCGTCCACGGATTTGGCGACATGGTTAAATTCGAATAGGTATAGGTGCAATCGTCATCGCCGTGCCAGCTCTGAAGGCGGGGAATTTTTACCGGCTTGCCAAACAATCTGATCGAGTCCTGACGCCAGGGTAACTCGGCCTTCAGTAACTCAAAAAAAGTATCTGCATCACTTTTTGATAGCGCCTGAGGAAAATAAGTGACATCGCCCTCTGACAGCGGGAGCTTATGTGACGAGCTATTGTTTTCTGGGGTCTCGAAAAGAGAAAACTGCATGCGTAACTATGATATTTCCGGTGATTTTTAATTTTGGCTATGGGCACTTGATCTCAAAAGTGCTTAAACACACCTTTGAAGTATCCCCAATTACACCTTAATTACGCATGCATTGCTAATGTGGATTGATGTTAACTTCTATAAGCGTGATTTTTCTTTGAAGTCGTCATCTGCAGGTGTGGCACTGTATGCACCGCTGTCTTGAATAACGCCTTTATTCTTGTTCATCCACGTTTTGATTACGGCACTGCTCGCCGATGCGCTCGGTACTTGGGTATTGCTTCCGTCAAGTGTCAACGGGCTGAAAGCTCGTGACCAAAAATAGTGAGTCACTGCAGCACCATGCTTCTCAGCCACTTGCCACCAAGCAAAATTCCATGGTTTTAGCTCTGAAAATGCAATGCTATTCATTAGGCTAGCGTTATTGTCACCAGCAAGGAATGTGCTGGTAACCGGCGAGCTACGATACGCTTCAATGGCAATTCCCTTAGCTTTTAGTGCATCAACAATGCTTTTACTTCTCTCACCAGTCCAATCGTTATTCAGATAAAATTTTTCGCCTATGGAATAGAAAGGGTCGAGCAATGCGATACGATTTGGCCGATATGATGATGTCAGAACACCTCTATTTACCGCATCGTCTGATTTCTCTGAAATAGTAAGCGCTAGTTGATTCCCCAAAGAGTGACCCGCTATGCGGAGCTCGCTACCATTAAAGTTAGGCATTCCATTCGTGAGAGAGTTGTAAAGTAACTGTGTTACCGAAGAGCTTGGTCCCGAGCTGTAGCTGCCATTTGACGACTTCCAGCGCATATTTCGAGGACCAGAAGCCGAATGAATCTTGGCTTCTGCATCTTTAACTTCAGACTCATCTGCAAACTGGTTCCAATACAGAATCCCTACATTATACCCTCTATCTAACCAATACCATGCGAGGTCTTCGTTAGGTCCTCCCGAGTTTGAACGATTCAACGTCTCGCGACGACGCTCCGTTACCGAGCCGTTTTGCCATCCGTGAATGTAGATGACCGTTTTATTATTGGCGTTGTAGTATGGATTAGGCTCATTAACATTCGCTTTTTTCGCGTCGTTGTAGTCAAACCAATACAAACCGTAATCTAAATTACTAAAGGCGGCATCAGGGAAAGTTACTTCAGCTTTAACATTTAGAGAGAGCGTTGAAAAGGCAATGGACAGTAGAATTATCAGTCGTATTTTCATAGTTTTCTCAGTTAATTATCAAGTGGTCAGATGAGATTTAATTAACAATATTTTCACACAAATAAAACAAAGTAAACGTTTTACCTTTTATTTTCATCGAAACATTCGCGTTTTGAGTCTTCTTGGCTGTTAGAGCCGCATGGCGGATATGATAAGATAGGCAGCGCGTACATAAACCAAATAGGCATTCCCAAAAGTATGTGAGTGCTTTGAGCCATCTCTGAAAACAGACTCCAATGAATACAGAATTTATTTTTGCCGACCGACAATTCTCGCTTATTCGCTACCCTGAAAAGCACCAGCACATAAGCCTTCAAGCATGGGATAGCGCTGATGAACTCGTTATTGAGCACATTGAGAGCTTATTAAGTGAAGCGTCGCTTTCAATTGGCAGTGGTGACAATGATGGCTCAATGATGATTTTTAACGACGATTTCGGCGCGTTAGGTTGTTGGTTTTCGCACTTAGCACCTTACTGGGTATCTGACTCCTACATATCTTTGCGATCACTCTCTGAGAATTTAAAAGCCAATCATTTACTGGGTAATGCAGAAACGAGCAATAAAAACGGCCTGCTAACCGCGCCGCTGAAAACCTTGACTAGCGTGCAAAGCTTAACGTTTAAGCCAGAAAAGGCGCCGAGTCTTGTTGTGCTGAAGGTCCCCCGCGCCCTTGCACTTCTTGAACAGCAGCTTATTGATTTACAAAAATATATAACACCTGACACGCGTGTTATCGCAACCGGTAAAGTGAAGACCATCACAAAATCCGTACTCAACCTATTTGAACGATATATTGGCCCCACCACCACGTCCCTTGCCAAGAAGAAATCGCGGCTTGTGTTCGCTTCGCCTCGTGAGTCAATAAAACTATCTGACTCGCCCTATCCGACGCGCTGGCAGTGTAAAAGTACGATGGGAACGGCGTTAACTATAGACAATCTGGCGAATACGTTTTCCCGACAGTCATTAGATATAGGCGCTCGCATTATGCTTGAACATATGACGGTGAGCGCTAATGATGTGGTGGTAGATTTAGGCTGCGGCAACGGAGTACTGGGGGTTAATGCCCTTTCTCTTGCCCCTGATGCCAAAGTAATATTTGTGGATGAGTCCTATATGGCATTAGAAAGTGCCAGACTCAATGTGCTCAACAACTTCCCGGATAAAATTGATCAATGTGAGTTTGTTGCAAGTAATTGCCTTGAAACATTAATCAATAGAGAGAATAAACCTGCTGTTACCAAAATTCTGTGTAACCCACCGTTTCATCAACAAAACGCAATCACTGACCATATTGCATGGCAAATGTTCACTGATTCCCGGGACGTACTTATTAAAAGCGGTCACTTAGTGGTGGTTGGTAACCGGCACCTCGACTATCACATTAAACTTAAAAAGTTGTTTGGTGGCGCTAAGGTACTTGCGAGTGACAAAAAGTTCGTTATCTTAGGCACTGCAAAACGATAAACGATCAAAAAACATGCGCGAATTAAGGAAAACATTTAAAGGCATTTTTATGAAGAAAATACTTTTATCACTACTGACCGCTATCATGCTAATAGGCAGCAGTTCACCCGTTATGGCCAAGAAAGACGATGGGTCTCAGGTTCAGCCAGATAACTATTACCCTCGGGTGAAAATAGAAACCACCATGGGCGATATTGTGGTTGAACTGGACAGAAGACGTGCGCCAATTACCGTAAATAACTTTCTTCGTTATGTTGATAAGCGCGCCTACGAAGACACCATTTTTCACCGCATCGTGCCTGGTTTTGTTGTGCAAGGTGGTGGTTATACGGCAGACTTCAACGGCAAGTCGAACTTTCCAGATATCTTCAATGAGTCTGGTAACGGTTTGACTAACGACCTGCACACCATTGCAATGGCAAGACAAGGTGACCCGCATACCGCAAACCGACAATTTTTCTTCAACGTGAATGACAACAGCAGCTTAAACCCCGGAAGAGACTGGGGCTACGCGGTTTTTGGCGTAATTGTTGAAGGCGAAGATATTGTTGATGCCATGTCGGAAGTAGAAACTGAATATTCGATTCGCCTTAACGCGAATAACGTACCCATTGAGCCGATCATTATTAAAAAGATGACCGTGTTACCGCCCTTATAGCGATTAACAGATACTAACAGCCATAAAGAGCAATGCTTTATGGCTGTAATTCCAACCTGAACAAATGCTGTTTTGGGAACGTTTTGTCGAAGTAAAAGCCCTGCTTGTTAAATCCTAAGCGCTGTAAAAGCTTCTGCGACGCCATATTTTCTGGGTGTGTCATGGCTGTTAGAAAACGATAGCCCTCAGAGGCAGACCACGCTATAACACACTGACATGCCTCATGACATATACCCTTGCCTCTTGCTTCAGGCAGCATGGCAAAGCCTAAATCTGGACATTCAAATGCAAAGCGATTGAAGAGACCACAAACCCCTAACGGTTGTTTGGTTTCGGTTAATTCGACAGCCAGCAGGCCATACCCCCACTCTTCGCGCTGCGCATTTGTTTTGCCAATGTAGTCACACGCATCGTCTACTGTATCGACATTTTTACTTCCAATGTATCTAAGCCATAGCGGGTCCTGCTGCAGCGCAAGTACCCAGTGTTTATCATCAAAAGTAAGCGGCCGTAGCGTTATTTTATCGTTTGTAAAAATAGCGGTGTTTGTGTTCACACTAATCCTTTTAGCAAAGTTTTTATGACGCGCATGTAGTACTCGCTTTTGTACCTCTACATTTGAACGTATAACTAGAAGTAAGACCTAAGGCAAACACTATCTCTTTGATAGAAGCCTGTCTATGTGCTCAAAGTGGTCTGGGTTGACCACTGCCGCGCGGGGGTACTTTGGGTTCGCTCTGTCGTTTACTCTTGGGTGCTCCCACAACGATGTATGGACGATAAATCGCTCGGCTTCCTCTATACCACCGTGCTCTAAGCATCCACTCAAGCATGTATCTACGTACGTTTGATGTACGGGATAGGCGTCATTTGCCTGTGTACAGTCGAGTGTTTCGCAAATCCAAAAGGTAAATTGTGCAAGCACATCGTCTAGAGACGCAGAACCCTTGTGTTGATGAAAGTTGAGTGCTTTAGCGCTTACTTCGACAAACCGATAGTCTTTTTCTCTCTCCTGTAAGGCAGGGTTAATTTGTGTTGGGATAAGCTGGGCGTTTAATTTGCAATGCGCATTGGCCACGGCGCCAACGTAAGTCTGTTTTTCATGAAGACTACGCGTCACCCATGCCCTTTCGAAGCCTGAAACCGTCACAGAGATCCCTGGTGTAAAAATGTTGGAGTAGCGCTCTCGGCTGTCTTTGCTAAGTAAGCTTCCATAACCTAACACCATGTGTTTTTCGGTTTGCGTACTTAACCAATTCGCTATGTCATTCATTTTCACCTCTACTTCACAACCGCTCGACGTTTACCATCTTAAGCATGTTTATCTTTGCAGTTTATTCAACTGGAAAAAATCGTACTGACCACTTTCCCCTAGTATAAAAAAAGGCGATGTACTGAGAGCCCCAATACATCGCCTTGTATACCGCAGTGGAGTTGTTTAATTAAAACAACGCTCTCACACCCATAGTAAAGTTTCTACCTGGAAGCGGTGCTTGGTCTTTTAAGAAAGATGTATGAACACGGGCTTCCTCGTCAGTTAGGTTTTCACCGCGCGCAAACACTACCCAGTCAATGCCCTGTGTGCCAAATTCATATTGCACGCTTGCGTTAACCAAGGTGTAACCGTCGGTTGCAGTCTCAAATGACGCAACTTCATTTTGGTCGTCGTACCACGTAAAGCCCACGTCAGCACTTAAACCATCGTTCACGTAGCTTAATTCACTACCAAAGCGCATAGGCGGCGTGCGCGGAAGGTTGTCGTCTTCAATTTCTGCGCGGATATAGTCACCAAATACGGTTAAGCGTAGCGTGTCTGATAAATCAACGTAAGTTTCTGCTTCGAAGCCCCAGATGTCAGCGTCAGCCTGTTGGAAATAATAAATTGGCAAGCCTTCTTCATCGCCGTGTTCATCATGTCCATGCTCTTCGTGTTCGCTGAGCGCAATTAAGCCTGTGCTTGTTTGGAAGATATAGTCATCTGCCTGATTGTAGAAGAAAGACGCACTATAGCCCCAGCTACCGGTAAATTTACGGAAAGTAATATCTAGGTTGGTACTAACTTCTTCTTTTACGCCTTTAAGTGTTTCTTCGATATGGCCTTCTTCATCCATATCAAATACTAAACCCACTTCGTAGCTTTGGGTTGCTAAATGCTGGCCAGCAGAGAAAAGTTCTTGCTGACTAGGCGCACGCTCACTGCGTGACAACGTAACGGCAACCGAGTGACCTTCCTGGTATTCCCAGTTAGCGCCCGCTGAAAGCGATAGGCTGGTAAAGTCGTAGTCAGGGAAGTTGAAAGCAACAGCATGCTCCTCGCCTTCATGCTCATCATGCAATACGTCAAGTTCCACTTCGCTGGCATCAGCATCTAATGTCGTTCGCTCTAGTCGGCCACCAAGCTCAAAGGTTACATTACCTACTTTCTTTTGTTCTATAAGATAAAGTGCGTAGCTCGATGTAGTATTAGCTGGGGTAAAGGCTTCTTCGCCCACGGCATTGTAATCGCTATGATTAAACTGTAGCCCGAATACGCCGTGCCAGCCGTTCACTTCTTCGTGATAAGCAGACAGGCGAATGTCGCTCGATTCATTTGTGAATACCGTGCCTGGCTCACCGTCTTCAATCTCAGCATGTTCGTAATCGGTGTAAGCTGCGGCAAATTTAAGGTTAGTTATTCCTTCAAAGGGTGAATGCCACTCACCGGCTGCTTGATAACGGGTCATATCTACATCAAGTAACACGCCTTCTTCAGCGTGTTCTTCATGATCATGTTCTTCAAGATCGTGGTCTTCGCCCTCATGCTCTTCCTCACCATGAGCATGGCTATAGCCAGGTACGCCATATTTGTTGTCGAGTTGTTCAACAGCGAAACCGAAGTAGCCTTCTTCGGCCACGTAAGATAAACCTGCAACGACGTTACGCGTCTCCATTGCGCTGCTTTCTAGCACACCGTTTGGTTCATCTTCATCGGGGTCGATAGACGCAAAGCCCGGAATATCCGCGTTATCTGTATCGCGATAAAACCCGTCGACATGCCATGCAATATTGCCACTGCCACCCGTTACATCTGCACGGGTATACGAGCCGTTATTCACTGTGCTATAGCTAGTTTCAGCTTCGCCTTCTACGCCGTCTATCTGATACTGAGGAATACGTTTGTCAACCACGTTAACCACACCACCAATAGCGCCACTGCCGTATTGAAGCGTTGCAGGACCGCGAAGTACTTCCACCTGCGTTGCACTTGAAAGTGTGGTGGCAACATTGTGATCTGGACCTACTCGAGATACATCAGATACATCCAAACCGTTTTGAACAATCTTTACGCGCGGGCCATCATTACCGCGAATAACTGGGCTGCTTGAAACCGGGCCAAAATAAGTGCTGTGCACACCCGGAGCGTTTTTTAGGGTTTCCCCTAAGGTTGGTGCTTCTATTTTACGTAATTTTTCAGCACCAATTACTGTCACTGGCGTAACAGATTCCAGTACTGATGATTGAAGCGCATTGGCGGTAACCACGATATTTTCGACGGATGCAGGCTTTAAAACGAAATCTACATTTTGATCCGTATTTACGTCGCCTAAGTCGTTATCACCATGAATGTAGTTTGAAGAATAAACATGTAAATGAATATGTGGCTGCTTTACATCGTCAAAACGGTAAATACCATTTGCATCGGTGTATGCTACACGGCGGCTGCCTTCGATTTTTACTTCAGCCCCTGCAACAGGTTGCCCTGCCGTGTCGGTGACTTTTCCCGTTACTGTGGTGGCATACACAGGCGCACTTAACAGCCCTGCTATGGACAAACTTAGCAGCGAACGCATTTTCATGGGTATCCCTCTGTGGATGTTATAACATTATTTAGTGATGTTATAACATTTTAGCCATTACCCATTGCTTGTCAACCGCTGCTTTACTCACTTAATCTTATGTTTTTGCAATTTAATCGGACGCGCCTACTGGAACCCAAGGTTTAAGCAATTCATAGCTAATTGGGCACGAAGGTACTAAGCCCTACTCACAGTGAAATTGATCACTCCTTGAATATGCTTCGCGTTGATTTTAAGCATTAACAGCCTGTCGATGCCCAGCGCCACACCCGCACACGGTGGCAAACCTGCGTCAAGCGCACTTAAGAAATTCTCATCAATGGGCTTAGTGGGAAGGCCATGTTCTTCGCGCTTTCTGTTATCCGTTTCAAAACGCAGCCGCTGCTCTTTTGCTGCACTTAACTCATGAAAACCGTTAGCAAGTTCAGCGCCTTGGTAATACACCTCAAAGCGTTCGGCAACCCGTTCATCAACTGGGCTTAGTTTGGCAAGCGCCGCCTGAGAAGCAGGGAAATCGTAGATGAAGCACGGTTTTTCGTTACCGATTTTAGGTTCGATTACATAGCTGAATAACAGTTGTAACTTGCTGTCATAGCTTAGATTTTGCGGCGCGTGAATATCTATGTTCTGCTCTTCCATTACCTTTAGCAAAACGTCGTTATCAGCACTTAACGGGTCAATATTTAAAAAGGTTTGAAAAGCTTGCTGATACGTCATCTTGTCGGCTGGAGCTGTCGCCAGTGTTTCTTGCAATAAAGCGTCGACCTCTTCCATTAATGCAAAATGATCAAAGTCCAAGCGGTACCACTCTAGCATGGTAAACTCAGGGTTGTGCCAGCGGCCTTCCCCTTCATGGCGAAACGCTTTGCACACTTGATAAATACTACCGCTGTCAGCGCATAGTAACCGCTTCATGGCATATTCAGGTGACGTTTGAAGATACAGCGTAGTTGGCTTACCGGATGAGCCAAAATTGAATTGTGTATCGAACGCGTCTAAATGCTCATCGGTAACCGTACCGTTTGAAAGTAAAGGCGTATCTACCTCTAGAACGTTTCGTGCGTAAAAAAACTCACGTATTGTTCTGAGTAATTCTGCTCGCGCAACACGCGCTTCATGAGTGGTAGTAGGCTGCCAAGATTGCATGTGTCCAAACCTAAGAAGATTAGCTAAAACAAAAAACCGGTACACAAAGGTACCGGCTTTACACGTAAACAGAATGTCTCAGATACTATTTTTGTGCGCGAGACACGTATTCGCCAGAGCGCGTATCTACACGGATAACTTCGCCGGTTTGAACGAATAGAGGAACGCGAACAACTGCACCAGTGCTCAGCGTTGCTGGCTTACCGCCTGTACCCGCTGTATCACCTTTAAGACCAGGATCAGTTTCAGTGATCTCTAGCTCAACAAAGTTTGGTGGCGTAACCGTGATAGGTGAACCGTTCCACAATGTAATGGTACAAACGTCGTTCTCTACCAACCACTTTTTATTCTCACCCACTGCTTTTTCGTCTGCAGCGATTTGTTCGAATGTATCGTTGTTCATAAAGTGGTAGAATTCGCCGTCGGTGTACAAGTAGGCAAGCTCCGTATCCATTACGTCAGCGCCTTCTACTGATTCACCTGAGCGGAAAGTTTTCTCTAAAACTTTACCTGAAATAAGCTTGCGGATTTTTACGCGGTTAAACGCTTGGCCCTTACCCGGCTTTACGTATTCGTTTTCTAGAATGTTGCAAGGTTCGCCGTCCAGCATGATTTTCAGGCCGCCTTTGAACTCGTTAGTGCTGTAATTAGCCATAATTCCTCTGTCTAAACATAAGGTACAAAAAGTTTCGTGGAACAAATAATACCTAAAAAACCGATTTCTGTAGAGCATAACTGGCAAAAAGAATTAGCAAGTAGCTTTACTGATCCTGCAAAGCTATTGCAACACTTAGGTTTAGACCAAGAAAAATACGCACAACACATTAAAGCACGTCGACTTTTTCCTATGCGTGTTCCACGACATTTCGCAGACCTTATGGAAAAGGGAAACCCTAACGACCCGCTGTTTTTGCAAGTCATGCCGCTCAGCGATGAATTCCTAACATCACCCGGTTATAGCGAAGATCCACTCGACGAGCACGACACCGCAGGCAAAGGCATACTGCACAAATACGATTCTCGCGTGTTATTAATGGTTCGCACCGGCTGTGCAGTAAACTGCCGTTACTGTTTTCGCCGCCATTTTCCTTACGCCGACAATGCGGTAAGTAAGCACCAATGGCTTGATGTGCTTGAATACCTTCGCAGTAATAACAAAATTAATGAGGTGATTTTTTCAGGTGGCGACCCACTGATGGCGAAAGATGATCATTTGTCGTGGTTAGCCAACGAAATTGCCTCCATTCCCCATATAAAACGCCTGCGTATTCATAGCCGTCTGCCGGTAGTGCTACCAGAACGAATTAGCCATGACTTTGTTGAATGGTTTACCGCATTGCCGCTTCAAAAAGTATTAGTGCTGCACGCAAACCACGCGAATGAGATGTCAGAAACGCTAAAATCCCGATTAAGCACACTACGAGAGAGAGGTGTGACCCTACTCAATCAGTCGGTATTGCTAAAAGGCGTAAACGATTCCGGCGATGCCATAAGTGATTTAAGTGAAACGCTGTTTGAGGCTGGTGTACTGCCCTACTACTTGCATGTGTTAGATAAAGTGCAGGGTGCGAGTCATTTTTATGTGAGTGATGATGAAGGTCGTCGAATCATGAAAGAAGCGATAAAGCGCCTGCCGGGCTTCTTGGTGCCAAAACTGGTGAGAGAAATTGGCGGTCAACCCGGCAAAACGCCTATCGACTTACATTTGCATCCGTAACTTACGCGTAGGTATCAATGTTGGCGCCTAACGCGGGGTTTGAAGATGACGTTTTTGGTACGTCAGCGGCTGATTCCAGCAGCTGAAGCGACGCTTTTCCCTCTTGCTCTTGCTGGCTTTTTGCCAACTTAAGAGAGGCCAACTCAAGTGACGCACCGGACGTTCCAGAGGCACTAGCACCTTGTAGATCCATACCATTTTCCTTTGTTGCTTGTAGCAAAGTAAAAAAATGGGCAGAATTGCCCACCCTTACGGCGTGTTGTCCATTACGTAAAAAGCAAGCGGCCTAATTGCCCGCAGACTTCGTAATTTACAACTGACTTCAGGTTATCGGCCTTGAAAGGCGAAACTTTAATCATTATTTACCGTGATACATTCGGCGTAGCATAAATGATAGCTGCGCAATATATATGAACATTAAGTGTGCGGCTAACGCGTGCACCGGATTACATTAGAAACAAAAGGCGTGACCATGCAACAGAGCCAAGAGATGCAAGCTGTCCATCAACAACTTCAAGAAACACTTCAAACGCTGCACCGCAAAGCTGTTGATGCCGACCAAATACTAGATAGTTTACAGCGCGATCAAAAAGGGAAGTTTGCAGCCGTTTTCGCAGATGACAGTGGGTTTAGCACATCAGCAAAGCGCTTTAGTCCATATGTTCAAGAAATTGCAAATGACTGGCAATCGCTAAAGGAACTGGATGATGATGCGGCCAAACAAGCCCTAGCGCCATTAGTTAAAAAAATAGAGTTGGCGCTGGTGACCATTGCGCAATTTCAGCAATCCCTATCTAAAAGCTAGCGCGGACTAAAATATGTCCATGAACGAAAAGCTCGCTTTATTTGCGGGCTTTTTTTGAAATTAGCTTCTCGCTTACGGCGAACTCTCACGCGCCTTACCGCTTATTTTTGATAAAGCGGTAGCAAGGCAATTCTCCGCTTAATTTCCTGTACTTCTTTCAAATAGGCTTCACTGTCCACCCGCTGATACTGCTCGGTAAATACTTGCTTACTTAAGCCTTCGGGCAGGCCTTCAATAGGCGGGATGATTTCAAGTTCACTTTGAATGCGCGCAATCGCGTTTTGCACTTCCATCGCTGTATTTGGATGGGTAGCGACCTTTGCAAACTCAGTACCCGACATGTCTGCCGCTAAGTCTACAAAGCTATAGCCCGAACCACCGTTGCCCCGGTCCATTAGCTCTTTAAACTCACCAATTGCTAGGGACATACCTTGTTCTGCCATTAACTCTAATGCAGCAGAAATGATAAAGTGACGAGCCAAATCGTTGCGCTTGTGCAGCACAGCACCTCTGCGAGGCTTTAGCGCTTTTTCGGAATCTGGCTGTATGTCGCCCACCAGAGTCCCAACACGATGATGCCCAACGTAAACCGCTAAAGCGAGGATTACCGCATTATTATGCAGTACTGCATCTTCAGGGGTTTGGCTTTGCTCTCTCGCCCGTGCCATCCCTTCGCGCAAGTATTCAATAAGGGATACCGGTTTACTTGATAAGGCTATTTCTCTACCAGACAAATAACGTAAATAGTACGCAGATAACTGCTGAAGCTCGGTCTGTTCGCTTACCGACATATTCGACGCCACTACGTTTAACTCGCTTAGCAGCTCATCTAAACGCCCAACATCAAGGGTAAGTTCACCGCTTCTCATGGTCACACGTTCAACCCGCGATAACGCAATGGTGGCTATTTCTGATTGCGTATAAGAGTTCACCGTACGCTCTAAAAACCCAAGTAAAAAACGACCCGGAATGGTTAAGTCGCCAACTTGGACTTGCTCTATACGCAAGCTATCTCCAGGCAGTACTAGTGCTGACGCATTTACATAATACCCCGAATTGTTGATAGCGTAAGTGACGTTAATGGTTCCCGCCAACGGCGTGATATTCACTACGCCCTTAAAGTCAGGTAATGCACGCTGTAACACACCCACTAAACTTTCGACTTGGGTTTCGGTGAGCGTAACTTGATGCCCCTCTTCTCGGCGGGAAAACGCCTGTTGCAGCTGACCGAGGAGTTCATTAACGCTATCAGCACCATCTAGCTGTGTGGGCGCTGTCGATACGACTAATGGCGCTTTTTGCACAGCCATAACCGTAATCGTAGCAACGCTTACTACAAGCAGAACAACAATGATGGCAAGAGTAATCAAAAGCCATTTTACGCTACGCAAAATCATGAGAAATCAGCTGTACCTGTCATAACAATGAATAAAAAATAAGTTAGCGCCTCTGGCGTTCTTTGCTGTAAAACAAAGAAAGTTACGCCCTAACGTGCTGGTTATACTACGTTATCTATTTTCGCGCCACCAGTGACAAGTTGGCACGACAAGTCGGCAATTAACCTCCACCGCATTCGCTAAAAAACGAGTTCGCAGTCCACCCAGTCTTTCAAGCTTGTATACCGCACTGTGGCACCAGACAAGTCATGATGTTTCGACAAATCCGTGGGTATCACAACGCAGGCTAGGTTTGCAGCAAGTGCCGCTGTCATGCCGGTTTGCGTGTCTTCAATTGCCACACATTCACCGGGTATTTTTCCTAGCTTGTCCATTGCAAGCGCGTAACAATCAGGTGCTGGTTTGCTGTTTTCGACATCTTCCACGGCAACCACGCAAGAAATATAAGCACTTAAACCATACTGAGATAAGGTTTTTTCCACCGACTTTTTACTTCCCCCAGTCACGATGCCAATGGTGTAACCTTTGTTTGCACATTGTTCAATGGCTTCTTTAGCAAACGGCATTAAGGGAAAAGCTTGCTTATCTAAGTAGTCGCTAATGCTTTTGTGTTTTTGCTCTGCTAACACCTGCGGCGCTACATCAATATTAAAATGTTTGACGAGATCGACAGCATTTTGCTTTACTGGAATACCCGCCATCACTTCACAATAAAAATCCTCGCTTAATTCAACATCGTACCCCAGCAAAATGTCTTTCCACAGGTCAAAATGTACGGATTCTGAGTCAATAAGGGTACCGTCGTGATCAAATAATAGCGTTGTGGTTTTGTCGCTTACCGCTAACTGGCTACTTGATGAAGAAACTGAGTGCAATGCCAAAATAAACCTCCTTGCTAGTTCGATACCGGTTTTGAAAACATATTGGGGCCATCGATACCGAAAAAACGATAACACCTTTAGCCCCTGCTGCAGTGCTTTGTTAATAGTGATTGCTATCATGCCATATGTCAGAACATGCCAGAACAGTGCCAGTCCTGTGATACACTGTGGCTTTCACGAGCTAGAACATTTTCAACGTGGAGCAAATTGGGTGCTTTACCACATTTTAGGCTTTGCCAGTACCGCGCTGTTTTTACTGACATGGTTAGGATTATGGTCACAAATTAAGGCCATGACGCGCTTTCAAGTGCCCGTTTCTAGCGAAAGTGACGATGCTAACCACAGTCTGTCACTTAACCAGTTTGGCTCTAGCTATTTTGCCTTTTTCTCAATTTTCCTATTTGGCATTTCGGTAGAACCTTTCAACCATTACTTGGTGTGGACGCGATTTGGCGCGCTCATACTTACGCTCATTATCATTTGTAAAATATGGCAACACAGGCGCACTACAATTTCAGGTTACGTTGCCGCTGTTGCTCTGCTAGCTCTCATTGGTGGCACACTTTCCATTGCTTTTCGGCCATTCCCAACGCTTGCACAGCTTGGCGCAAACACATTAATGCTGGTCGTAACCGTCATTTTATTTCAAGGGTCTCTGCATCAATGGCTTGTACTGCAGCGCAGACAAAAAGTGGGGTCGCTGTCATTTGCGCTGTTTCGCAATATCTTGATAAAAGACGTTAGCACTTTGCTGTTTGGGCTAACAATGCCATTAAGCCAAAGCTGGCCGCTGCTTATCTTAAATGGTACGAGCGTAATTATGCGCGGAAGTATTTTATTGCAAATGCACAAACTAAAACGCCGAGAACTTCCCGTGTCAGGGTAGTTTCTCGGCGTTTTCGATTTGTTTCATGTAGCGATAAGGTTACTTGTCTAGCGGTCACTTGTTTGAACAGCGTTATCAATACAAGCTTCTATAACTAAGCGCAAAAGCGGCGCGTTTCTGCAATCTACAACGCCACTTCAGCCATATTACCTTTGCTTTCAAGCCATGTTTTACGATCGCCAGAACGCTTCTTAGCAAGTAGCATGTCCATCAACTCCATCATTTCTTCCGCGTCTTCAATGGTCAGCTGAACAAGGCGACGGGTGTTTGGGTCCATGGTTGTTTCGCGAAGTTGTAGCGGGTTCATTTCACCCAAGCCTTTAAAGCGCTGTACGTTGACTTTACCGCGTTTCTTTTCCGCTTCAATTCGGTCAAGAATGCCCTGCTTCTCGCCTTCATCTAGCGCGTAATATACCTCTTTGCCTACATCTATTCTAAATAGCGGCGGCATAGCGACATACACATGGCCTTGTTCTACCAAGGTTCTGAAGTGACGTACAAAGAGCGCACATAGCAACGTTGCAATGTGTAGCCCATCGGAGTCAGCATCGGCAAGAATACAAATTTTACCGTAGCGCAAACCAGATAGGTCCGTCGAGTCTGGATCGATACCCAGCGCAACTGAAATATCGTGAATCTCCTGTGATGCTAATACCTGAGAAGAGTCAACTTCCCAGCTATTTAAGATTTTACCGCGCAGCGGCATAATTGCCTGAAACTCTCGGTCTCGCGCTTGCTTGGCCGAGCCACCCGCCGAGTCACCCTCTACTAAAAACAGTTCAGAGTAAGAAATATCTTGTGATGAGCAGTCGGTCAGTTTGCCTGGTAGTGCCGGCCCTTGAGTGACCTTTTTACGCGCAACCTTTTTGGTTTGACGCAGACGGCGCTGTGCATTGTTGATACACATTTCAGCAAGGGCCTCGGCAATTTCCGTATGCTGGTTTAACCAAAGGCTGAATGCGTCTTTCACCACGCCTGACACAAACGCGCTGGCCTGACGTGAAGACAGGCGTTCTTTAGTCTGTCCGGCAAACTGCGGGTCCTGCATCTTAGTCGACAGGATATAGGCACAGCGGTCCCAAATGTCATCTGGCGATAACTTAACGCCACGAGGCATTAAGTTTCTAAATTCGCAAAATTCGCGCATGGACTCTAGTAAGCCTTGGCGCAGCCCGTTAACGTGTGTACCGCCTTGCGCTGTAGGAATAAGGTTAACGTAGCTTTCCGTTACTAAATCACCACCTTCAGGCAACCACATTACAGCCCAATCGGCGGCTTCTGTGTTGCCACTGAAAGTACCTACAAATGGCGTGTCAGACGGCAAGGTTTCAAACTCTTCTACCGCTTGGTAGAGGTAGTCTTTAAGGCCGTCTTCGTAATACCACTCTTGGCTTTCTTTGGTGATCTTGTTGTCGAAACGAATGCGCAGACCCGGGCTTAATACCGCTTTAGCGCGCAAGTTGTGCACAAGTCGGCTGGCTGAGAATTTTGCCGAGTCGAAATATTGCGGGTCAGGCCAGAAGTGAACACGAGTTCCTGTATTGCGTTTACCGCAGGTATCAATAACTTGTAAGTCTTCGACTTTGTCGCCGTTTTCAAAGGCAATTTGGTATACGTTACTGTCTCGTCGAATGGTCACTTCTACGCGGGTTGAAAGCGCGTTAACTACCGAGATCCCTACCCCGTGAAGACCACCAGAGAAGGCATAGTTTTTGTTTGAAAACTTACCACCTGCGTGAAGTTTACATAGAATTAGCTCTACGCCTGATATTCCCTCTTCAGGGTGAATATCTACCGGCATACCACGACCATCGTCGATAACTTCTAACGATTGGTCTTCATGCAAAATTACTTTGATGTTAGAGGCGTGCCCAGCAAGCGCTTCATCCACACTGTTATCGATGACTTCCTGACCCAAGTGATTTGGGCGGGTAGTGTCGGTATACATACCAGGGCGGCGTTTTACGGGGTCAAGGCCGTTTAAAACCTCGATAGCATCTGAATTGTATTGATTTGACATAGTTATGGTTGTTATTTAAGCCAGCGACAAAGAAAGAGGTACGCGGCGCTTAAGCAAAGCGCCGCACAGCATAGGTTTGATGTTAGCAGGGCGAGTACAGACTGGCAATGCGCTTATTTCAGCAAAAACTCGGCAATAGCAGGCAAGTGATTTTCGTAACCTACAAAGCTGTGATCGCCGCCTTCTTCAATAACCAGATGACTTTGTGCGTACTTTTCTTCAGCCAAACGGTAATCCAGTGTTTCATCTTCTGTCTGAAGCAACACCTTGTAACTGTTTGGTTCTTTGATTGACGTTGCCTCTAACGCTTGAATTACCCCTATATCGCTTTCAACTATTTCAAACTTTTCCTTGCTGTAAGGATTTTCATGAGTGCCGATAAACCCTTGCAACAGCTCGTAGGGGCGAACTGCAGGGTTAATTAACACCGCTTTGCCTCCAAATTTTTCAAGCAAAAACGTAGAGAGATAGCCCCCCATTGAACTACCAATAAGCTTCAGCCCGTTTTCAAGCAGAGCCGGTGTGTTTTCAATAAGTGAAGTTAGCTGGTCTTCTACTTTACTGGGAAAATTAGACAGCTCTGGAATATGTAGGGTAACGTTTGCGTGATGCTGCTCAAAATACGCTTTTGTGGCTTGCGCCTTAATGGATTTCGGCGAACTTAAAAAGCCGTGAAGATATAAAATGTGCTGCATGTTTTTCTCTATTCTGTGTTCTCTTTTTCTATATTTAATATGAACTCGATGAGAGTTCAAAACTGTTCTTAACGCCAAATACTTCCAAAACAGCCACGCTTAAGCAAAGAGCGCGAAAGCTAAACCCGAACAACCTTAACGCCCACCGTGCCACCATCCATTAAGCTCATCACCTGATACCCTGGCGCTTCATTGCTAACACCGAATTCGGGACGCATTTCCCATTGCCAACAGGTAGATGGGCTGCCGTAAGAAGGCGTATTGTGCTTTCCTATCTGCTGGCGCAACGGCGAATGTACGTGTCCGTGTAGGAAGGCTTTTAACTGCGGATATTCATCTGTAAGCGATACTAACCGCTGAGCATCAACCAAAGAGTGCTTATCCATCCAACTGTTTGAAGGCAAAATGTGGTGATGAAGTGCAACGAGATGATTGGCCTGTGGTGACCTAATTAGCGCTTGTTCTAGCGCCTGAATATCGCTTTCTTTTACTTCCCCGGCTGCCGTTTGCTTATTGGTTATAGCGCGGGTATCCAGGCCGTGTATTTGCCAATTGGGAAAGCTTATCGGGTCATTGCTCTTTAAATGACGGCTGCCAAGATATTTTTCAAAGTACGGATTATTATCGTGATTACCCGCCAGCACAAACCATTCTATATTTGCTGGCTCAATATATTGCTCCATCAATGCAATAAAATGCTCGTAGCTCTCAGATGAATTATCGCCGCTAATATCCCCAGTCACCAACACAATTACTTGATGCTTTGCCCTCTGTTCTGACTCGCTGGCAGCTTTTTGAGCAACGTAATTTTTAATATCAGCGCTATCAACAACATATTCTTGAATGCTACTGAGCACGCGTGCTAGCGATTTATAGGGCGCTATACCCGCATATCCCGTTTTATTTTTATCTTTCAGTAAGTGGCAATCACTGAGTTGTATAAGTGTAATCACGCTTCAGAGGTAACATTTGAGGAGTGTTGCAAACAGAAGTTTAGCCACTCAGCTAAAAAGATGTTCACCATATGCTTTTCGTTGCGCTGGCGCATCTTTAAGTTCGGATACTCGTAAGAGGGTTCGAGCGCTCCCGTATTTTGGCTATTGATAACCTCCGCCATGCGAGCGTCGTGATATAGGCGCACCGTCATACTAGGCGTTAAGTAAGACGGCATGTCTTTAGTGGTTTGCTTAATACTTAATGTACTGGTGTAGCGAGCAGACTCCACAATGCGTATTTCATAAGACAGGCCCACTCCTACCGAAAATTCATAGCTCAAATCTTCCGTATCGCAATCAGGCAAAATTCTTAGAACATGGGAGTAGTTCAGTTCGCAAAGCGCCTGCATGGAAGGAAGATGAGGTACATATTTTCGTTGGTTGCGTTGAGTCACGATGTCTGCCACTGCTCCAGAAGTTGTGTTTTGTGCATAAAGAACCATTGTAGCGCAATTACCGCTGCGGCGTTGTCAATATGGCCATTCTCCAACCATTCAAGGGCTGTGTTCTCTTTAATGCGATGCACTTTAATATCTTCAGACTCACTTTCCAGGCCGTGCACACCATGCGCTTGGCTAGCGTCGGTCTTTGCAATAAAAATATGTAATCTTTCTGTGGTCCCGCCCGGACTAGACAAATAGCTCAATGCTTTCGTTAATTTATCTAACGTGATACCCGCCTCTTCCATAGACTCTCTATGGCATACCGCTTCAGGTGTTTCACCTTCATCAATCATGCCAGCAATAATTTCTATCAACCAAGGGCTTGAAGATGTGGCTAATGCCCCAATTCTTACTTGCTCGATTAGCACAAACTCTTGAAGAACTGGATCGTAAGGCAAAACGCCTACTGCATGACCGCGTTCAAATATTTCTCGCGTGACGGTATCACTCCACTCTCCATTAAAACACTTGTGCTTAAATTGATACTGATTCATGGTAAAGAAACCACGATACACTGGCTTAATGTCAGTGATTTCGACGTCATTTGAGGTAAATGAAAGGAATTCCTTGCTCATTTGCTGACACTTATGGTTCAAATAGATTTATCATACATAGTACATTTACACACCAACCATGTATATGCGTTAAAAATGCATAACGGGGTGTGAGCGAATAACAGAAAATCATATTACAAGTCGTCTATTACTATAATAATCGCGTGGGTAGATCACATATTCTGTTACAGTTAATCAAATACTGTTACGAGTTTGGACTTTCGGTTTGTGGTTGAATTTTCATACACTTGGTTTTATTAAGTCGTCCCTTAGAGCGAATGACGACGCAACTTGAACACAACAGGAAGACGTAAGCATGAAACGAACACTTCTGTCGCTGGTTATCGGAGTTTCGATGACAACGGGTGCGCTGGCCGATGACCTTATGCAGGTATATCAACAAGCACTGGCGAACGACCCATTGGTAAACCAAGCGAAAGCGCAACGTGATGCAGCGTTTGAAGGGATTAGTATTAGCCGCGCAAACCTTCTACCACAGATATCTGGCTCGGTAGGCTATACAACTTCTACAGCTGAACGTGCACAAACGTTAGGTGCTAATGCTGATGACCTTCAAATTGTGGTATTTGAAACAGACGTAGACACTATCGATTATGGTTTGCAGGTACAAATGTCACTTTACGACCACGCAAACTGGCTAGGGCTGGATCGCGCTGAAAAAGTGGCCGAGCAAAGCGACGCCCAGCTTGCCGCTAGCATGCAAGACGTTATTGTGCGTACGGTTACTGCTTATTTTGACGTACTACGTGCACGTGACAATGTTGAATTTGTGGGCGCTGAAAAACGTGCCATTGAGCGCCAGTTAGAACAAACTCGCCAGCGTTTTGAAGTGGGTTTAACGGCTATTACTGACGTACACGAAGCTCAGGCCAATTACGACAGCACGGTGGCGCAGGAAATCCAAGCAAAGAACCAGCTTGAATTTGCTCTTGAAGCGCTTCGCGTAATTACAGGTAAATATCACGATCGTTTGTTTGGGCTAAACACAGAGAATTTTGCCGCAACTATGCCTGTGCCAGCGGCTGTCGATGAGTGGCTAAAAACTGCGCAGGATAAAAACTTAGCACTTCTGGTTGACAGACTTGCTATGGATATCGCGAAAGAAGATATTTCAATTGCGCGCTCGGGTCACTTACCTACCCTTGGTTTAACAGCTAACGCATCGCGAAGCAAAGACGATATTTCAAACCCGTTCTTACAGTTTGAAACACCTTATCTTGATAGTCAGTCAGTTGCGGTTCAATTGAATGTGCCTATCTATCAAGGCTCTCGCGTTTCATCGCAAACCGACCAAGCTAAGTTTAACTATGTTGCAGCAAGCCAAGCAGCTGAACAGACTTATCGTCAAACTGTGCAGTCTATTCGCAGCTCGTTTAACAATGTAAAAGCGTCAATCTCAACGATTCGTGCTTTAGAGCAGTCAGTGGTCTCAGCAGACAGCGCCCTTAAAGCAACAGAAGCAGGTTTTGATGTAGGTACACGTACCATTGTTGACGTGCTAGACAGCACACGTAACCTGTTCGATGCACGTCGTAACCTTGCGGGCGCACGCTATGACTTTATTCAGTCAGTGGTTACGCTTAAGCAAGCGGCAGGTACATTGACAGGTGAAGATGTGGCTATGATCAACCGTGGTCTTAAGCCAGCAGAAACCAACACCAATGATTAGCATTGGATAGTTGAGCGTTTAGTACATGCTCAATAGTGAAAGAAAGGGTAGCCAGTGCTGCCCTTTTTTATGCCTGAGATAATATGACACCTGAAGAAATGCGATGCTGAGTCGCGAAAAAGGGCTATGTTAATGATGATTAAGTTGGCGATGTAGGTGTATATTTCTTAAGTGCGCTTAGCAGTTGGCGATATTCCATACGCAAGGCTTCTGCATTTTGCTTTGTGGGCGCGAAGTTAGACAAGCGTTCCGCTACACGATGCAATTTCTCTTGCAACAACCGTAATTCATCATCCATGATTATGCCCTTTATTTTTAAGCCTGTGTATTCGGCTTGATAAACGTTTAGGTAACGTGCGACGAGACAGGTTTAAAACGCCCGTTGTGCCCCTACATTTGTATGCAATAAGTGCGCGTACGCTGCACTTCTGATTATTTAGTATACAGCCAATGGCGCTTACCACAAGCCCTTTGGCTATTCGGTTTTTCTTTGAGTGATAAATAGAAATGCAAGCCTCTGAACTTCAAAATAAATTTGAGCGCATTCGAGCCAATAAATGGTTCGAAGCCTTTGTAATAAGCGTTATTGTTATTTCAGCGCTACTCGTAGGTGCCAAGACCTATGAACTGCCAGCTGGCATGTCGTCAGTAACACTATTTTTAGATTGGTTTATCAGTGCCTTCTTTCTAACAGAAATCACCATTCGTTTTTTGGCTGAAAAACGTAAACGCTACTTTTTCAAGAGCTTTTGGAACTGGTTTGACACACTGATTGTGGTTATTAGTCTCATTCCGGCAGACGATACCGAACTGGCACTTATCGCCCGTTTGGTGCGTGTGTTCCGCGTATTGCGTATGATTTCGATCATTCCCGAGCTCAGGATCTTATTAGTTTCTTTGGTTAAAGCACTGCCCCAATTAGCATATGTCATGCTGTTGATGTTTATCATTTTCTACATTTACGCAGCTATAGGCAGTACTTTATTCGAAACCATCAATCCCGTGCTGTGGGGCGATATCACTATCTCGATGCTAACGCTCTTTAGAATTATGACATTCGAAGATTGGACCGATGTAATGTACGAGACTCAGGAGGTTTACTCGCTAAGCTGGATTTTCTACCTTACCTTTATTTTCTTTACAGCGTTCGCGTTCTTGAACATGGTGATTGGGATCGTGGTGAACGTGATGGAAAGAGAAAACGAAAAAGCACGAGCAGAAAAAGAAGCCGCCTTACTTGAAGAGCAAATTGCCCAAGGGAACGTAGAGCCAACCCTTCAAGATGTAATGAAAGAACTACGAGAGCTGAAGGCACAGCTTGCCGCTAATAATCAAAATAGCACGGTAAACAAAACCAGCTAAGTGCGTTCTGTCCGAATAGCGCAATTGAAAAAGGCCACAGTGATGTGGCCTTTTTAGTTTCTCAAAAATGGTGATGCCTAGATTTAGGCTAAAGCAAGATACGCCCGGGCGAGTCTAAAGCCCGTATTGCTGCTTAAGTGACTCCGCTCTTTGCTTGGCTGCCTCTGACTTAAACTCTCGGCTTGCCAGCTTGCGCGAGGCGAGCGCCTTTTTATCGAGTTCAAGTAATACACTCACATAATTTAAATATACGTCGTCGTTCGCAATAGGACGTGCAGCGACTTCCTCGTACAGTTTAAGCGCTGCGGCTTTGTCGCCTTTAGCAATGTATATTTGCGCTAGCGTGTCCGCGGCGTCTGCGTTCTCACGCTGCAGTGATACGGCCTTTTTAGCGAGCTCTTCTGCTCGGGTAAGTTTTTTATCTTCCAGCGCCAAAAACGCCAGGTTATTTAATACGACAAAATTATCTGGCGTTTTAGCTAGCACCTGTTCATAAGTTTTAATGGCTGCTGCTCGGTCTTTGCCAATTTGACGCTCGGCTAACAGCATTGCACTTGGGATGTCGTTGCTGTGCATCTGAACGTGTTTTTCAAGGAACGTATGGGCCTGAGCTTTTTTATCCGACATCTCCAACGCTGCCGTTAATAACAAAGCATTGTCAGAGTTTGGCGTGGCGTCATAAGCAGCTTTTGCATGCTCTACCGCTTGCTCTGGCGCTTTATCAATAAGATACAAACGCGCAATCACACCTCTTACAAACGGCAGCGCTCTCACCTCTTCAGCGGTACTATTTATTATGTCCCACGCAGGTTTAGCCTGACCCAGACGGCTGTGGAAGTATGCTTTCAATAAAGTTAGCTGTGCGTCAGGACGTTTAGCTAATACCTTATTTATTAATGTTAGCCCCTGTTCAAATTGCTTTTGCGAATCAACAATTAACAATTTCCCCAATACCGCGTTTTTATCTTGAGGGTAAAACGATAGCCAGCGATCAAAGAATGCTGTCGCATCTTTCAAATTGTTAGTTGCGATGAGCGCTTGGCCTTTTAGATTCCAAAACGCTTGCGGTGACGCTTCATTCCCTTCTACATCAGCTAAAAGCGAAACCGTTTTATCAAGCTGATTATTAAGCGAATACATTCTTGCAAGTAAAAGCCTTAAATTCAGGTCGCCTTTTTTAGCGTTAAACTGTTGTTGGGTATGTTTAATTACTTGCTCTGCGTTACCTTTTTCAGTGGCTAACGCAAACCACAACGCCAGCGCAGGCACATCGGCAGGGTTCTTATCAATGAACGCGCGAAGAGAGGAAATCGCGTCGTCTTTTTTGCCTTCTGCTACCAGTAGTTTTGCGCGAGAGTATACCACCTCATTTTCAGCACCTTTCAGTTTGCTTGCCTTATCAAGGTATTGGGCGGCTTCTTGATAAGCTCCTTCTGCGGTAGCGATATTGCCTAAGTAGATAAGCGGCGCGGCGGTGTCAGGCGATTGTTCGTGCCACTCTTTGGCAGCACTTTTTGCCTTTTCAAGCTGACTAGTAGCAATGTAGGCGCGAAGTAATGTGGCTTGTGACGTCACAGACTCTGGCGACTGCTCTACGGCTTGTTCAAGATTAACTAAGCCATCAATATCATTTAGTGACAACTGCAAAACACCTAAACGAGATAAATCTTCTGCTGTGGTACTCACCGCTTCAGACTTTGCCACCATTTGCTGTGCACCGACCACGTTACCGTCTTTTAAAAGCTGATAACTCGCCTTAGAGAATAGTGCGGCATCAATACCTTGCTCGCCTTCTACCCTCGCTAATACTTCAAGCGCTTCATCATTTTCACCGAGCTGCAGCATGCTGTCTGCCAGCATACGAAGACCAGGGTGATTATCAGGAAGACTAGAAGCCACCATTGTCAGGTGACGCTGTGCCGCTTCAAAGTCTTGTATTTGATATGCACTGAAGCCCGCAACCAAACGCACGACCTGATCACTTCTTCCATTTTGAATGGCAATTTCCAAGTGTTCGAGGGCCTTAGCATAATTTTCGCTGGCCGACTCAATAATTCCTTTAAAGGTGTTAAGCAGCGGATGATTTTCATTAAGAGCTAACAAGTCATCAACAATAGGCTCTGCTTTATCGAGTTCTCTTATCTCAATCAGTAGTGCTGCATAGGCAAATTTGCTGGTTACGTCGTCTGGATACTGACTCACATACACGCCGTAGACCTCGGCAGCTTTACTCGGCTCACCTTTTTGAAGATAAATTTTTGCTAGCTGTTGTAGCACGTCTTTATTGGTGGGGGCTTGTTCTCGCAGCTTCTCGGTGGCGGCTAGCGCTCCATCCATGTCGTTGTCTAAAACAAAGGCATAACTGTCAATAAGGCCTTTGTAGACTGAGCTCGTATCTAGGGTTGATAAATCAGCCAGTAGCGTTTGAGCTTCTTCGTTTTTACCTAGCTGCATTAAAGCCTGTAGCTTATAAAAACCCACTTCGGCTGATTCAACTGCTGACATCCCTTCTGCGCGATAATCTACTTCGGCCAGCGCATTTTCTGCCCCTGACTGTTGGTAAGCGACCGACAATAAAGGAATGACTTGGCTAACAGGATGCCCAAGTTCCATTGCCTTGTTGAGTTCTTTTTCAGCAGCTGAAAAATTACTTTGCTGCAAGTACAGCTTGCCAAGTTCGAAGCGCGGTGCTGCGGCATCGGGCGCTTTTTGAATGGCATTTTTATATTCAACAATGGCGGCGTCGATTTGTTGAGAAGAGGCGTAGTTCCTTGCATCTGCCAAATGGCTCTCCATCGACTTTTCGCTACACCCTGACAAAAGAGCACTGGTTAACATTACTGCTAACGTCGTGCGTTTAATTAATGTATTAGTTCTATGCTTTGTCATTGTAATTCCTTGCCCTTCCTCAAATTTTTATTGTCACTTTTTTGCACATTGTAAAAAGCACCCACCATACTGCTTATTATTTCATCGAATTTGTGCAATTTCGTGGCAACCTTGCCATTATTCGAATATAATATTGTTTTTTGCAACACTGCTGGCAAGCATATCGCGAAATACGCTACGAATACGCTTCATAAACTCGCCCGAAAGGCCAGTTCATCGCTGTATAGCGTCTTGCGATAATAAACCGAAAAAGTACGGTTTAATCGTATGCCGCACCCTCCTTACTTAATGCACCAGGACCCTTAATGACCACAACTGTCGACATGACATTTAAAGACCTCAATTTACCAGAACCTATCTTACAAGCCCTTGAAAAAGTTGGCTACGAGAAACCGTCTCCTATTCAAGCAGAGAGTATTCCTCTTTTACTTGAAGGGCACGATCTACTCGGTCAGGCACAGACAGGGACAGGAAAGACCGCTGCGTTTGCCCTGCCTATGTTGGCAAATATCGATCCTGAGCAACGTAAGCCGCAATTACTGGTATTGGCCCCAACCCGTGAACTAGCTATTCAGGTTGCAGAGGCGTTTCAGGTTTATGCGAGCTTTAGTCAAAAAATTAAAGTACTTCCAGTATACGGCGGTCAGTCGTACGACAATCAAATTCGCCAGCTTAAACGCGGCGTTCAAGTGGTTGTGGGTACACCAGGCCGTATCATCGACCACATTAAGCGCAAAACGCTAGACTTAAGCGAACTTAAGTTCTTAGTGCTAGACGAAGCTGACGAAATGCTTCGTATGGGCTTTATCGATGACGTTGAACTTATTCTTAGCCACGCACCAGAAGAGCGCCAAACCGCACTGTTCTCGGCAACTATGCCTGGCCCAATTAAGAAGATCACTCAGCGATACTTGAAAGACCCTAAGCACGTTAAAATTGCGTCTAAGGTAAGTACAGCTAGCACCATTCGCCAGCGTTATTGCCAAATTGCACCACACCACAAGCTTGAAGCGCTAACGCGTATCATGGAAGTGGAAGTGTTCGACGGTATGATCATATTCGTACGTACGAAAACCGCTACGGTTGAACTAGCAGATAAACTCTCTGCTCGTGGTTACGACGTAGAACCACTAAACGGTGATATTCCTCAGGCTGCCCGTGAGCGTACTGTTGAAAAACTTAAACAGGGTAAGATCGACATTCTTGTTGCTACCGACGTAGTAGCGCGTGGTCTTGACGTTGAGCGTGTAAGCCACGTTATTAACTACGATATTCCTTACGACAGCGAATCTTACGTACACCGTATCGGCCGTACGGGTCGTGCTGGTCGTCAAGGTGATGCGATCCTATTTATCTCTCATCGCGAAAAGCGCTTGTTATTCTCTATCGAGAAAACTACCAAGCAGCCTATTGAAGCAATGCCAATTCCTTCAATTAGCGAAATTAACGAAACCCGTTTAAGCCGCTTCAAACAATCGGTTGCCGAAGCAACCCAAGACGATAGCATTGAGTCATTAATGCCAATCGTTGAGATGATTAAAGAAGAAAACGAAGCTTCTCCTGAAGTTTTGATGGCTGCACTACTTAAAATTGCGCAAGGTGATGAGCCGTTAATTCTTAAAGAATCAGATCGCCCTGATATCAACAGCAAGCCTCCGCGTGATAGCCGCGACAGAAACTCTCGTGACGGTCGTGAGAGAAAGCCACGAGTACCTCGTGGAAACCGCAAACCTGAAGAAGGCATGCAGCGCTTCCGTATTGAAGTTGGTCATGTTCACGGCGCTAAGCCTGGTAATATCGTGGGCGCTATTGCGAACGAAGCGAATATTAATTCGAAGCACATTGGCGCTATCGAAATTTATGACAACTTCAGCACGGTAGACCTTCCTGAAGGCATGCCGAAGGAAACGCGCGATACGCTACAGGGCACCCGTGTTGCTGGTCAGCGTTTAAACATTCGCGAATGGTCAGACACGCCGCCGGCTAAAGGTCGTGGCGATCGTGGTAACCGTGGTGACAGAGCGCCTCGCGGCAATCGTGAAGACCGCCCTAATCGCGGAGACCGCGAAAACCGTAAGCGTAAGAACTAAATAGCAATACATTCAGCCTTTATATAACTAATTGCAATATAAAGGCTGTTTTCGTTGTTTTCTAATTAAAAAGAATTGGCGCAAAATAGTGTCAGTTCTTTTTTTGTATTTGAAGCTAAGAAAACCTTTATGGATTACTTTCCGTTATTCCTAGACGCCAGAAAACTCAATGTTCTAATTGTTGGGGCTGGTGAAGTTGCTGCCCGTAAGCTAGAGCTTATTATGAAGACACCTGCGACCATCACCGTGGTGGCGCCTTGGGTTTGCGATACGGTGAAGCAATTGGCGCAAAATGAGAAAGTGACACTTATTGAACGCGAGTTTGAAAATAGTGATCTCACCCATAAAGATATGGTCTTCATTGCCACAGATAAAGGCGATGTTAATCAACATATTCACGACTTAGCGCGCGCTAACAAAGTGTTGGTGAACGTGGTGGACAATACGCCGCTTTGCCAATTCATCACCCCCTCTATTGTTGACCGCTCTCCTATCGTTATTGCTATGAGTAGTGGTGGTGTAGCGCCTGTTTTGCTTCGTTATTTACGTCAAAAGTTAGAGACTGTACTGCCTGCTAACTTAAGTCGATTGGGCGCGTTTTCTGAAAAATTTCGCGACAAAGTAAAGCAAACGCTTAATGGCGTTACCGCTCGTCGATACTTTTGGGAAGACGTGCTCGATGGTGACATTGCTGAAATGGTAGAAAAGGGCCAAGACAAAAAAGCCGATGATGCATTTGAATTAGCACTGCAAGCCGCCGCTCAAGACAAAAAAGTAGAAGGGCAAGTGTATTTAGTAGGAGCAGGCCCTGGCGACCCCGACCTTCTCACCTTTCGCGCATTGCGCTTAATGCAAAAGGCCGACGTGGTAGTCTATGACCGCTTGGTATCGCCGCAAATTCTTGAGCTTGTACGCCGTGACGCTGAGAAAATCTATGTTGGGAAAGCTAAAAGCAATCACACGCTTCCCCAAGACGACATTAACCAATTAATGGTTGATGAGGCTAAAAAAGGCAATCGTGTGGTGCGTTTAAAAGGCGGCGACCCATTCATATTTGGACGTGGTGGAGAAGAAATTCAAACACTTATTCAGCACGGCATCGACTTTCAGGTAGTTCCCGGCATAACCGCCGCAAGCGGGGCGTCTAGCTATGCTGGCATTCCACTTACTCATCGCGATCACGCACAGTCTGTGGTATTTGCCACCGGTCACCTAAAAAATGGCACTATCGACCTCAACTGGCCTGCCCTTGCACAGAAAAATCAAACCGCTGTGTTTTATATGGGTTTGACAGGCTTGCCGATTATCTGCGAAAAGCTCATTGAACACGGTCTTGATGCCAATACGCCTATCGCTTTAGTTCAATCGGCGACTACCGAAAAGCAGGCGGTACTAACAGGCACGCTGAGCAATATTGTGGCTAAGCAAGAAGAGGCGCAATTACAGCCTCCTACACTTATTATCGTCGGTTCAGTTGTTAGTTTACGTGACGAACTAAACTGGTACCAATAATCCCTTCCTGCCCCTTTGTGTAAATAAAGGGGCTCTGTACCAGCTTTGCCGTTTATGAACGTCGGCTTCTACTTACCTCCTCTTCAACATTGCTCTGCCGCAATTTCCCAACCGACTACCAACATCTGCCCCAATAATTTCCCTCTGTATTATTGGCAGTAAACAATGCTGCCTGTACTCGTAGTTAATTGCGTTATTTCCTGACTACCGACTAATTATGTAAACGTTTCCACTTACATTTAAGCCCCATTTAATATACATTTAAGAAAAACCAAATCGTTAACATTTTGTTTTCATAAAGTAGGCTTTGGGAAAAATATGCATCAAGCGAATAGCCCCCTTCGTCGTATTGTTGTTGTAGGTGGTGGTGCCGCTGGCTGGTTAACCGCTTCAATCATCGCTGTAACGCACAAGCACGATGACAATATTAGTGTCACCTTAGTTGAGTCACCAGATGTCAGTATATTGGGTGTAGGCGAAGGGACGTGGCCTACTATGCGCAGTACGCTTCTTAAAATTGGTATCAGTGAAGAAACCTTTTTAGCTCAGTGCAATGCGTCTTTTAAGCAGGGTACCAGTTTTCACAATTGGCGCTCAGACACCATTGAACATCAGTACTACCACCCTTTCAGCCTGCCATTTAGGTACTTTGAAAGCGACGTAGCAGCATGGTGGCAAAGCTACGCAGCAGAGCAAGATTTTGCACATGCTGTATGTTCCCAGGCCGCGTTATGCGACCATCACCTCGCACCCAAGCAGCGTCAAACGCCTGCGTATGCTGGCATTGCAAACTATGGTTATCACCTTGACGCAAACAAGTTTGCAGCCCTACTTCAAAAGCACGCGACAACGGTTTTAGGTGTTCAACATATTGTGGATGATGTGGTTGGCTCATCTTCAGAACCTATTGCTGCAATAGTGGGTCGTGAACACGGTAATATTACTGGTGATCTATTCATAGATTGTACAGGCTTTGCGGCAAGGTTAATTGGTCAGCACTATGGTGTCCCCTTAACATCTTGCTCCAACGTACTGGCCAACGACAGTGCTATCGCAATCCAAGCTCCCTACGTTGACAGCTCAGTTGATATTGCCTCTACCACACACTCAACAGCTCAAGACAGTGGCTGGATTTGGGACATTGGTTTGCCTTCGAGAAAAGGTGTGGGATACGTGTATAGCTCAGCGCATTGCAGTGAAGATGAAGCAAGAGCAACACTGGAGACCTACTTAAAGCACGACAAGAAAACCGCTGATGTGGATGTTAGCAAAGCGAGAAAGATCACATTCTCACCGGGCTACCGTAAAACGCTTTGGGTAGAGAATTGTGTCGCCATCGGCACATCTGCTGGCTTCCTAGAACCTTTGGAAGCGTCGGCGCTTGTCATGATTGAATTATCTGCCACCCACATAGCAAAACAACTGCCTAGAACATATAAAGAATGCCAAGCGGCTGGTCGACAGTTTAATCAGGCTTTCGAAAAAAAATGGGAAAGAATAGTCGACTTCCTAAAGCTTCATTATGTGTTGAGTGAACGTGAAGCTTCTGCGTACTGGCGTGATATGCGGAACCAAGAGAGCTGCTCCACCCAGTTACAAGATTGGTTAACCCTGTGGAAAAGCCGCAGTCCTATTTCATCTGATTTTGAACTTCGTGAGGAATTGTTCCCCGCGGCCAGCTATTTGTTTGTTCTATACGGCATGGGATTCAGGTCGCAGTACAATGATGTCTATCAAGCTAATTTACACACCCCTGAACAGCGGCAGGCCTACGCAAAACATGTACAAAGTATTCAGCAACAACTCAGTGGTTTACCCACTAATCGACAGTTTTTGAATCAAGTAGCACAATCCCAAGGCCTCTCAATGCACTATTGACGACCTCTGCTAGGGTAATGGGCTGGCACGACCCAAAGCAAAGGCTTCAAAATAGCCTTTGCCTTGTTTTTTTCATTTTCACGCGCATACTCACAAAATGAGTGATCAATTATTGAGTTAACCCAACGATAACAATGAAGCTTCACACTAACTCGAAAAAAAAGAACATTTGGCGCTTTATTGGCAAGGTAACGAGATACCTTGGTCTCGCTACGATCTCTGTGGTTTTCCATGTTCAGCATGCGCTCTCTGAACAACTCGAGTTCAAAAGAAAGAAGACTGATACCGGCATGCAGTTCTATTACGAATGGATTGACGGTGCGAAGCAGCGACATAACCTCAAGTTTGAAATTCCCTTTGAGTCAATTGAAGACTTGCCGCTAAGGCAAACTAATTACAAGCCCAAAATAGCACAGCGACACGTGACTGTTGCGTTGACCAAAGCAGCAAAGGCTATCGACCTCAAGGACGCAAAAGTAACAATCAAGCCCTTGAGAGAAGCCATTAATATTAAAGTGTCGGGGACTGACGAAGAGAAAATAGAAGACGTTCAAGCGCATTTACGTGACGTACAGCAAAACGCTTACGATAGCTACTTGCATGAACATTACTTCACGCGCTTTACGACTTTATTTAACCAAAGTGCCATAAAGCCAGACCACCTGCGTTACATCTCTGAGTCAGTAAAACCTTTGGTGTCCGTTTCTCAAGCGTTTTACGAGAAAGTCGCGTCTGAGTCAGATTCAAGAGCCTATTTTTCTTTAATTCTCAGTTGGCTGCAAAGCATCCCTTACGACACGTTAGAAGATAGAGTAGTGAGTAATGGCTCTGGGTATGCGCCGCCCATTAGTGTGCTTATGCAGAACCTAGGGGACTGTGACAGTAAAGCAGTGTTAGCGTCTTCAATGGTAAGAGCTTTTTTACCTACTACAAAGATGATTGTGCTTTACCTGCCCAACCACGCTTTGCTTGGAATTGCATTAACCCCCATGGCAGATGACCGAACCATAGAGCACGATGGCGACGTTTACGTGCTCTATGATCCTACGGGTCCGGCACTCATTCCCTTCGGACAAGTATCAGAAGATACAGAGCGCTACATTGTGACCGGGCGCTACCAGGTAGAAGTAGTAGAGTAAGTTTCATCTACATTTGCCTGTTATTCCCTGAATAGAACATCACTTCATTGCCAATCACACTGTTGGTAGATTTATCGATAATAACAAAGCTAACAGATTGCATGGTATTAGCCATTGGCGACAATGCTTCAACTGAAAACGGCACATTTCGCTTTTCGCCTGGTGCTACGTTTATAGTCGGTACGTTAATAAGCTGCATATCTGATGGCGTTTCTATAGCAATTTCATAGGTTTTGGCCACGCGGGATTTATTTAAAACGGTTAACGTATAAGTGTTTTCAATGTGTCCCGCGTTGTTCTCTCTGTAAAGCGCGTTGCGGTCACGGCTAATTGAAGCTTCGAAGTCCTGCCTGTCGATAGCCCACTCGCCCATTGCGAGCAGTATGGCAATGATTGCGGCGCCGTAAAGATAGTTAGTGAATTTACGCCCAGAATTCCTGCCGGCTCGCGAAAAATTGATAAGTTTGAGCGGATAGCCAAATTTGGCCATGACCTTGTCGCATGCGTCAATACACAGGCCACAGTTAATGCACTCGTACTGAATTCCTTCACGAATATCTATGCCTGCTGGGCAGACTTGAACGCACAAATTACAATCCACACAATCGCCCAAGTCTTTGTGCTGTGAAAAACGCTTCCTTGGCCCGCGACTTTCTCCTCTCGTTTCGTTGTAAGTAACCAATGACGTACTGTTATCAAACATCGCAGCTTGAAAGCGAGAATAGGGGCACATGTGCGTGCACATTTTCTCTCGAAGCCAACCGGCATTGGCATAAGTGCAAACGGCAAAGAACATTGTCCAGCCTGAAATTAACGCAGGCGCAGAGAAAGTGAAAAACTCCGTATAAAGACGAGATGCCGGATAGAAATAAGACATAAAAACCAGCGCAGTAATAAAGCTTAATGCCAACCATGCACTGTGTTTTGCCCCCTTTACGACTACTTTTGTTAGTGAGCTAGGCTGCTTATCTAAAGCCTTGCTTTGATTGTGCGTACCTTCAATACGGCGCTCTACCCAATTGAAAGCCAGAGTCCATACGGTTTGAGGGCAAGTAAAGCCACACCATACTCGCCCGTAATGACGGGTTACTAAAAACAAAACAAAAGCCGCAAGAATAAACAGTAAGGCAAAAATCATGAGGTCTTGTGGATACAACACCCATGTAAAAAGCGTGAGGGTTTGACGCCCCACATCAAACAAAATCGCCTGCTGTCCTTGGTATTGAATAAAGGGGAGCGCAACAAACAGCGTCACTAATACTATATTCAAGTATCGACGTATTTTTTGAAAGTGCCCAGTTTCCTCACGGATATAGATTTTTTTGCTTTCTACGGGTGTACAAGCAATGATGTCTTCTTGCCGAATTTTAACTGCCGTCATTAGCTTTCTCCGAAAATTTTGCGCTAATGGTAGGGATTTAAGGCCGTTAAAATAGAAACAGATTAGGGGTTTCTTTATGGATCAGTTGCAATAGTTTTTAAGGCGTAGATATTTAAGGTGTAGGCTTTGAAGTCGCAGATTTTTAAGGTGTATGTTTTTCTTGTTTCAAACCTGCGCCCTATACAGAATGTGCAAAAACTACGGTTTGCGTTACGCAGAGTGATAACACGTTATTTATGAAAGACTTTTTATAAATAGCGAAAGCTTAAGCAGTTGATTGCGCTTCGCTTCATTCAGAGCAAACGACGCGTTTAAACGAAAACAATGGTTAAACTCATTGGTTAAGCTAAACAGTTTTCCTGGCGCAATGGTGATGTGTAAACGCAACGCTTCTTTATAAATAGCCATTGCATCAACATGCCCCCGGCATTCCACCCACAAAAAATAGCCGCCGCTATGTGTATGAATAGTCGCAACGTCTGATAGAAGGTCGGTAAGCAGCGCCGTTATCGTCTTCTTACGAGCGATGAGTTTTTTTCGCAGCTGCTTTAAATGAGACTCGTAATTTTTTGTGGATAAATAGTCTACAAGCGCAAGCTGTATCGGCGCACTGGTTGCCAATGTACTCATAAGCTGCTGTTTTTGTATTTCAAGGGCACGCTTACCTGCGGCGACCCACCCTATTCTGTACCCTGCCACTAAAGACTTGGAGAACGATGAACACAACATACTATCTCCCTCTTTCATAAAATGCTTAATTGGCAGAGGTGAACGCTTATCAGCATAAAGCTCGGCATACACATCATCTTCAATAAGGGCAACATTATACTTATCCAGTAACGCGGCCACCTGCTGTTTTTGAACGTCACTCAATGAGTATCCAACAGGATTTTGAAAGTTGCTCATAAGCCAGCAGGCTTTCACATTATGATTTTTAAATGCGCGCTCAAGTGCAGCTACATCCAATCCAGTGTTGGGTGATACCGTTACAGTAATCGCTTTTAGACCTAAACGTTGAAGCGCCTGAAGCGTTCCATAGAACACCGGCGACTCGACAACCACCCAGTCTCCTGGTGTGGTGCATGCCTGCAAACTCAAGTTCAGCGCCTCTAGCGCACCAGCGGTAATAATGATTTCATCAGGCGATATATTCACGCCTTTGGCGGCATAGCGCTTAGCGATGATTTTTCTAAGGTCCAGGTTACCTGGAGGCAAGTTATCCATGGCGCTGGTCAAGGAAATTTGCTGGGCGGCAGCTGCAATAGACTTATTTAAATGTTGCCTTGGATAAAGGCTTGGGTCGGGGTAAGCAAATCCTAAACTGAACATGTGAGGGTCGCGAGAGGCCTGCAGCACTTCATATACAAAGTCGTTAATGCTGACGGCTTCTGTGGCCTGTACACGTTCTTTTGAGGCATTGCTCGCTTTAGCTGTTACCAGAAAGCCCGAACGTTCTTGGGAGCTGACTATGCCTTGGCTTTCTAACATCTGATAGGCGTGCAGCACTGTCATTAGGCTGAAGCCTGTTTGTGCTGCCTGTTTGCGAAGCGATGGGAGCTTTTCATTTTCTACCCACACGCCACGCTCAATCTGCTCTTTAAGTTGGTGAGCTAAAACTTCGTATTTAGCCACGTTATACTCCGATAGTTCCCACCAGCGGAGTATAACAGTGAGGACAGTATTCTGTTATAAAAACAATACTACCAATTTACGCGTTATCTTAGGTTAAAGATTTTCTTCAGCAAAACTTGCAAGACGACTTCTTACCACGCCGTCTAGGTTAATGGTGGCACTGCCCGAGAAGTCTTTAAATTTCTCAACCAAGTAAGTAAGCCCCGATGTCACTGCGCTCAGATAGTTACTGTCTATCTGCGCCAAGTTACCGCCCACTATCAGCTTTGTTCCTTCACCACAGCGTGTGATGATGGTTTTAAGCTGTGACGCGGTTAAGTTCTGCGACTCATCCAAAATCACAATCGCATTTTGAATGCTTCGGCCTCGCATAAAGTTCACCGACTTGTACTGAATGTTGGCTTTTTCCATGATGTAATTCATAGAACCTTTGGTATTTTCGTCGTGCTTGTGGAGTACTTCCAAAGAATCGGTAATTGCTGCCAACCAAGGCAACATTTTTTCTTCTTCCGTTCCCGGCAAGAAACCAATAGACTCAGCAATTTCCGGCGTGCTTCGCGTGACAATGATTTTGTCATACATGTTACGCTCTACCACCATTTCAAGGGCTGCCGCTAACGCAAGTAGCGTTTTACCACTACCGGCAGGGCCTGTGAGAATAACCATATCAATGTGTGGGTCTAGCAACGCATGGAGCGCCATGGCCTGCCCTATATTTTTGGGTGTAATGCCCCAGGCGTGACGACCCATCAAGCGTTCGTAACCTAAATCCAACACCTCTAAATGATCGTCGGTGATCTCTTCTACTAAACCTGCAAACTGTTTAGTTTCGTCGAGCAAAAACTCGTTTACATACGCTTCTGGCAACATAGACTTGGGGATAGTGTGAATGGTGTCGCGCCCTTCGCTGCGGCTATCCACGCTTTTTACGCTATCCCAAAAATTACCTTCAAAGGTATGAAACCCGCGAGATAAATATTTGATGTCAGTAATTAGCTGGTCGGTGCGGTAGTCTTCAACATGAGCGAGGCCTGCCCCTTTCGCTTTAAGGCGCATGTTTAAGTCTTTGGTAACCAACACCACTTTTTGCGGCGCGAACGTCTTTTGCAAGTGCAGCGCTACGTTAATAATGCGGTTGTCATTCTCGTTGCTGGTAAACACTTGCTGAGCCTCAACCATGTTGAGGTCGGCGAATATAGATAGACTCCCTGTAGGTGCCGTTTGACCCGCGCCCAACCCTTCCATCGATACACCCGCTAGCATATCTTCTGGCGTTGCGTCGTGGAGTAAATCCTCCATTGCCCGAATGGATACCCGTGCATCACGCGCCACGTCTTTTTTGCTGTCTTTGATGTAGTCGAGCTCTTCCAATACGGTCATTGGAATAACAACGTCATGTTCTTTAAAGGAGAGAAAAGCGTGAGGTTCGTGCAGCAGAATATTGGTATCGAGGACGTAAATCTTAGTATCGGTAGAATTTTTTCTTGGCATCCTTCACTCCGGTAAATAAAGCCAGGTTAGACGTATTGTTCATTTATGAACGCACGCGCTAACAAGCTACAGTTACGGTTGTAGGAGAATGCCGCTCGAAACAGGACTTCTTCCCCTACTCGCGTCGACTGAGAAGCAGTACTACTCTTTCTGCCTCAAAGGTTCGTTTGTTGAATTAGCGAACCCTTAATTCCACCATAATCCAGTTTTTGAGATTTAGCACTGTTTTTTCTTTTTTATTTTTCGTTAGAGCAAGTGATAAGCGAAGAGCAGTCCCTTCACGTGATATGAGATAGCACAGCGCTCCCATTCTGCATTAAACAAGAAACTGGCATACTTGGTTCGTAACAAATGCTCACACTTTAACTACAGTTAGCGCAGTTTTAGTTGCGTTTTTAATACCCAAATAGGCTAAGGTGTATTTGTTGAAGCGGTGAATTAAACACGGGTGCTAACCCAATGCCACAACACCTCAATAAAGTGGATGCGTTTAAATTAATAACACTCAGGGAAAGATCAGCTATGAATTGGCTTAACATCACAAAAATAAAAACGGCCATAAGCGTGACGTTAGCGCTACTGGCGTGCTTTAACGTTGAAATTGCATGGGCGAATAGCCAAGCGCTCAATGATTCTTCCCCTTCTACTATTCTAATCAAGGTTGAGAAAAGCACGGCTGACACGTCTGAAAAATGGGTAGTCACCTACACATTGACTACGCCAGCCAAAACGCTGGCTTTTGTTAGAAACCCAGATACATCAAGAACAACACGTTGGTTCGCGCAAGACAACGACATAGAAATCGTCTTTGATAACGTCAAACACCAAGAACTTGTACGTTCGAAGTCAGGCAAGCCCCTCTCTACCGTGTCATTTTTACTGACGCCCACCTATAAACACCTGGGTAAAGATTACGCACCATTTTCTCCTTTTTCTGATGGTGGAAATGCCTTTCACTCTGGGCGACTGTTTGCTTGTGCTAATACCTGTACTGAAGAAGATAATAAATGGCACCTGACACTCAATGTTCCCAGTGATGAACACATATTGTTGAATGGCAAAGTAATGAAAAGCAGCGTGTCGTGGACAGATAACAATGATGGAAGAGTCGTGTATGTGGGTAAGCAACAGCCAATTATTACCGATGATGTGGTTGCCCTAATTGATCCCGGGCTTCCTGAAAGCATTAAAGCTTCGCTAGAAGAAAATATACCCAACATGATGGCGTTTTTCTCCCATTCTCTTAATCCGCTTAAGGGCGAAAAGCCCATGTTATTTGCCTCTTATGCAAACGTAGACGATCACTCTACACAAGGTGGAACACTACCTAACCAGATATTTATGCATTGGAACAGACAAGACTTAAATGAGCAGGCGAATAACAGCAGCTTTGTTAACCAAACACTTTGGTTCTTTGCTCACGAAGTCGCCCATTTATATCAGCCTGGCAGTACCGAAGGTGTATCAGAGAACGAGGATCAGTCTTGGCTGCACGAGGGCAACGCCGACTACTTTGCGGCAATCGCCATGAACTTCCTCTACGAAGACGCCAATAGCTACGTTGAAAGCCGAATGACCCGCGCTTTCGAGAGCTGTACTGAAGGGCTGGCGCAGACAACGCTGGCTCGTGCTTTTAAAAACGGGCACTTCAATCTTTATTATTCTTGCGGAATGATAATGCACCGCGCCATCGATAGCGTGGTGCAACAAAAAACGTTAGGTGAAGAGTCGCTGTTCACCGTATGGAAGCGACTTCAAAAAGCAGTGAATAGTGGCATGCCGCCTGGCACAGCGACGTTCTTAACCTTGTTAGAACCCTACAATGCACCTGAACTTATCAAAGCCATCAACAATGCAACGAGCGATGATGCTTTCAAAGCCATTCAAGGAATTGAAACTTTGTACCAGTTACCTGAGTAGGCTACTTAATGAAGTAGCCTATTGCTTTATATTCGCCATCAACTTCCACCATAGAAAGGGTCTCTACTTTCATTGTGGTCTGGGAATCAAAGTCAGTGGTGAACGACAAAATTAGGTAGTTTCCTTTAGGCAATCCAGGCAGTGAAGTTGGCGCTTGTGCTAACGCGATTTCCCTCGACTTGGCTGCCCCCAATGGCTCCCTGACTAGCTGCATCGCCTCAGTCCATTTAGCTATTGAAATACCGCTTCTAAAAATAGCCCCACTCTCTTTCCAGCTTTGTTCATATTCACCGCTGTCGATAAGTTCCAGCCAACTTGTTGCATCTTCAAGGACTTCGCTACTGACATTAACTGGCTTGCCAGCTTCAATTACTTGGTTGCTACCATTGTTCGCATTGACCGTTTGCGCATAATAAATAGCAGCAAACAAACTGATGGCGAGCGCTAGCGTGATCCAAAAAACATGTTGGGGATTCAACGACGTTGGCCGGTCACCCTGCAGCTTAATTGAATGATGAGCTGCGGCATTCTCGCCCGCAGTAGAAGTTTGCGAGGTTGGCTGCCCTTGAGCATGACTTGTAGTGGCGTGGGTTTCACCCATTAAAAGCGCATCGGGCGTCGTTTCGAAAACTGAAGCAAGTGCGCCTATTGAATCGTGTGATGCAGATTGTGTTTTCTCAATTCGCTGAATAGTACGCAAACTCAATCCAGACACATCTGCCAGATGCTGCTGACTCCATGCCCTAGCATTGCGAAGTTGTATAAGCTTTTGACTGTCTACTTTCATATCCATCTCGCGCTTCCTCCTGTTAGCTGCGATTCACATACGTTAAAAACGTAACGCGGTTAACAGTAAGAAATATCCATGGTCAGTTATACGACAGTTTTACGCCAACCCTGTGACAAAGCAAGCCTGATGGGCACGTCAACGTTCTTATTCTTTTGCTACCAGCATTCTCGTTGTGAAGCAAAGAAGGCCTACTAGTGCTAATCGTCTTGTTAACGCAGGGCACAGGTACTCAATCCCCCCACCTGCAACCGCAAATCAAATGAGCTAGTATTAATGACTTATCACAACGCAATGCGTACAATACCGCCCCCCGAAAAATAGGTTGGTGATTTATGAGTTCAGATAGTCAATTTTCAGTTGGTCAGCGTTGGTTAAGCAACACAGAAATAGAGCTGGGGTTAGGTGTCGTTATTGGTAGCGACTTCCGTTCTGTCGAAGTGTTGTATCCAGCAACAGGCGAAGCGCGAAAGTATACTAAGCAAGATGCGCCGCTTACGCGACTAATTTTTGAAATTGGCGAAACGGTCAAAAGCCAAGACGGCTGGGAAATGACCATTACTGAAAAAGAAGAAAGCCAAGATCTTTTCATCTATCACGGGCTTCGCGAAGACACCAAAGCGCAAGCGCGATTACCTGAAACCATGCTAGACAGCCATATTCGCTTGAACCAACCTGAAAAGCGCCTGTTCAGTCAGCAATTAGACAACCCTAAATGGTTCGATTTGCGCGAGCGTGCTTTAGATCATCAATACGATTACTTACGTTCAAACACCATTGGTCTTGCAGGTGCGCGCATATCGCTTATTCCGCACCAACTCCACATTGCGTCAGAGGTAGGCGGCAGACACGCACCTCGCGTATTACTTGCCGATGAAGTAGGTCTTGGTAAAACCATTGAAGCCGCGTTGATTATTCACCAGCAGCTTAAAACAGGTCGCGCAGAGCGCGTGCTTATTTTGGTTCCAGACTCGCTCATGCACCAATGGTTAGTTGAAATGCTTCGCCGCGTTAACCTTCCTTTTGCCATTTACGATGAAAGTCGCTGCGAAGCCATAGAAAAGAGCGAAGGCTTAGAGAAGAGCGAAGGCTTACAAGATGACGAAACGTCTGGCGCGAGCGCTGTGAATCCATTTGAAAACGACCAGCTGGTACTTTGCAGTATCGACTTCCTAAGCAAGAGCGAAAAACGCCAGCAGCAAATTCAAGCTGCAGGATGGGATTTAATGGTTGTCGATGAAGCCCATCACCTTGCGTGGTCAAGTGAGGCTCCCTCTGCCGAATACTTGTGTGTGGAAGCGCTGGCAAACCAAACGCCAGGCGTATTACTGCTTACCGCAACGCCTGATCAACTTGGTCACGAAAGCCACTTTGCCCGCTTGCGCCTGCTCGACCCGGCTCGCTTCCATAGCTACGATGCATTCTTAGATGAAGAATCGAAATACAGCCAACTGGCCGATGCAGTAGCGCCATTACTTTCAGACGCCGAGCCTAACGACAAACAACGCAGCAAACTCGCAGAATTCGCGCCTGACGTAATGGAACATGCGGGTGATTTAAGCTCGCCGGAAAATCGCCATGCGCTGCTGCACCAACTTATCGATTGTCACGGCACAGGCCGTATGCTGTTTAGAAACCGCCGCGCCAATATCGAAGGCTTTCCGATGCGTAAATTAAGCGCTTACGAACTGGCTTTGCCTGAGGTTTATTCAGATGCCGTGAGCGGCGGCGACTTAACCTATTCACTGTATCCTGAACGTATGGCAAGCGTGGTTAACAGCTGGACCAAGCAAGACCCGCGCGTTGAATGGCTGCTTGATTTCATGCAAAGCGTTAAGCCAGAAAAGATTCTGCTTATTTGCGCAAGCGCCCGTACAGCGCAAGAGTTAGGTGAGGTTATTCGCACGCAAACCGGTATTCGCCACAGTGTATTCCACGAAGGCATGAGCATTGTGGAGCGCGACAAAGCGGCCCATTACTTTGCCGATGAGGAAGACGGCGCACAAATTCTATTATGTAGTGAAATAGGAAGTGAAGGACGTAACTTCCAGTTTGCACACCACTTGGTGCTGTTCGATTTACCTATTACGCCTGACCTGCTGGAACAGCGTATTGGTCGTCTTGACCGTATTGGACAAACCCAAACCGTACAAATTCACGTGCCATATTTGGCGAAAACCGCGCAGCACGTATTACTAGATTGGTATCACGAAGGGCTTAATGCCTTCGAGAAAACCTGCCCTACGGGCTCTGGCGTGTTCGACGATGTTAAGCCTTTGCTTATTGGTGCGTGCTTACACCCTGACGATATGAGCGCGCGTGACGAGCTAGTGAACATGAGTGTTACGCTTAATAGCCAGCTCGTAGCGCAGCTTGAAGCCGGTCGCGATCGTCTTCTTGAGCTTAATGCCTCGGGTGAAGGCCGCGTAGAACAACTGCTTGAAGACATTATTACCCTTGATAGCGAACAAGATTTGTCGCGCTTTATGGGTCGCGTTTTCGATGCTATCGGTGTTCAGCAGGATGAAAAAGGCAATGACTGCTTTATTCTTATGCCAACCGAGTCGATGGTGAGCCAGCTTCCAGGTCTTGACCCAGAAGGCATGACAGTCACTTACAAGCGCCGTGTTGCCACCACGCTAGAAAACGTGCAGTTTTTAAGCTGGGATCATCCACTTGTGCATACCGCCATGGACGTAGTACTCACCGACGTACACGGAAAGAGCAGCATGGGCTTCATTGCCGAGCCGTCTTTGCCAAAAGGCGCTTATTGGGTTGAGGCGTTGTTTGTGCTGCAAGCGCAAGCGCCTAAAGCGCTTCAGTTGGGTCGCTTCTTACCTCAAACGCCCGTGCGAGTGTGTTTAGATGCGCAAGGAAACCCGTCTGAATTGAGCTTCGACGTTAAGCGTAAAATTGGACGTAAGATCTCGGCTCAGCTTCTAAAAGCCTTGCAACAGCCGCTTGAGCTTGCCATTGAAAAGGCGCGTAAGCTTGCCCATCAGCAAGCTAACCAAAAGCAACACGACGCACTTAACAGCATGCACAGCACGCTTAACGAAGAAATACAGCGCTTGCGCGATCTTCAAAAGCGTAACCCAGCAGTACGTGACAGCGAAATTGAGTTTATTGAAACGCAAATGAACGCCCTTGATAAAGTTATTCAGGATGCAGATGTTCAGCTGGACGCCATTCGTATTGTGGTAAATAACCCGTAACCTCGAAAGGTTAAACATTCAAAAGCGACTGTGAAGTAACGAGTACATAATGGCGAACCCAAGTTTTGTTTATAACCCACCGATGACACCTTATCTTGATATTTTGTATCAAGATGAGGACATGGTGGTTGCGCATAAACCTAGCGGGCTATTGAGCGTTCCGGGCAAAGCATTGGAGCACCGCGACTCGCTAATTAGCCGGGTTAACCGAGTGTATCCCACCGCCACAGTAGTGCATCGCTTAGACATGGCGACCTCGGGTATTTTGGTGCTGGCGCTTAATAAAGACAGCCACCGCCATATCTCGAAACAATTTGAGTTACGTCAAACTAAAAAGCGCTACTTCGCCCGGGTTCATGGACATGTAGAACAAGACAGCGGAGAGGTTAACCTTCCCCTTATTTGCGACTGGCCAAACAGGCCAAAGCAAATGGTAGACTTCGAGCGCGGTAAAAAAGCCGTAACGCACTTTGACGTCATTGAGCGCACACTGGATGAAAAAGAGCGACCCTATTCTCTCGTTGCCCTTTATCCCATTACCGGTCGCTCTCACCAACTGCGAGTACATATGCTTGCTTTGGGTCACCCTATTTTGGGAGATAGACTCTATGCGCATGAAGAAGCGTTATCCATGGCGCCTCGTTTACAGCTTCATGCTGAAAGCTTGAGTCTTTCGCACCCGACACTTGGGCATTGGCTGCACTTTAATGTCGCCATCCCTTTTAGTCCGTTTTGCCCAAAGCCGCTCTCAGAAAGTTGTGAGTAGCGTTTTAACGCTATTCAACTTTATCAATAGACTCCATTTTAGTTTTAACGCACCCTGCCGATAACCTTCGTATACGCTTGATGTACGAATTAATTTGATGCTGTCCAGGCTGAATAGATCCAGATTAAGGTAAAGGCAAACCACATTTTATGAAAAGGCACGCTCTCCTTTTAACATTTGCTGTTATTGTTTCGCTATTGCCTATGACAGCTCACTGTGACTTTTTCACAGATGTTAGTCACGCCTATCTGCCTGGAGAAGTGAAACCTTTGATGATTGGAGAAGTTGAATCCCCAATTATTGAAATTGAAGCGCAAACACCATTACCTTTGGGTGTGGCTATCATACTCACCGAGCCTTTTCCCTCTAGCCTTACGCTCGCGCAGGGAAATAGCCTTGCCAACATGCTTGCTGAAAAAGGCTGGAATGTGGTGATAAGTCCGTTTAATTTGCCGGTCAATGTCACTTCCCAGCAGAACCTACCTGCTGAATCTACAAACACCGACATATCAGACGCTGAAACTACGTCTATGTCAGCCCAAAATATCCACCCCAGAAGTAATCAACTTACGCAGTATCTCAATTTTGAATCAGCAACTTCAGCGCTGAGTTTACAACTCAATGCATTGAATAATTATTTACAAGACAATTCAGGCTACCGTATGGTCATTGCACAAGGCATGCTGGCCACAACTTACTTGTCCGTCGTAGAGCAACAGCCTCAACTTCATCCAGACACTTTCGTAGCCATTTCACCTTTTTGGCCAGAAGAATCAACGAACACATTAGTTATAGATAATATAGCGCAGTCCAGCTTTCCAATATTGGATCTGTCACTAAGTGGATTTAACGACTGGGCGAACAGTACCACGCAAAAGCGAAAGATTAGCGCAAAAAACGCACTAAAGATGCACTATCGACAAATAATTATTCCCAGCAATTTATTAGCCTTTAGTATAAAGGAGTTTCAGAAATCCCCTCATATTCAGATAGTTGCAAATAGCACTATTGGTTGGACTCGCCACCTAGGCTGGTAATTCGATAATTAACCGATTACGCTAAATTAGTATCCAAAACAATTACCTAAATTTAATGGTGTAAATAGCAAGCCTCTGTCCTAAGCAGTAAGATTGTTATGAACTATAATACTTTTAGCAAACATAAACGGTTGAGTTACTTGTGAGTGTTCAAGATTTCGTAGATAACAAAGCAAAGCAGCTGTGTTTCTATTTGAGAGCATTTTGGCAAGGAGAGCTTCCTATCGAGGAGATCGAGCTATTCTTTTGGGATAGTATGGAAGAATGGGGGCAAATTGATTACACCTTAACGCAGCCCTACACACAAAAAGAACGAGTTTTTTGGCATTTACTTCACCAAGTGCATTATTGGAATGAAGACAAGCTAATTAACGACCAGTTTCTTGTAGATGAACTAAATAACTGCGTGAATTTCCTTGAAGGTTTGGGTCATTGCCCACTCGACTGCGTAGGCATTCGTCCATAGTAAAACTTTCACTTCAACGCGTTATTGCTTCTCACTGTGGTTCATGGCTCAATATGCTTTTGTATTCTTGCCTAAGGCCGCAGTTTTGCTCAACGCTTTAAAAACGTTTAACGACAAACGATACCTCAGTATATTTCTTTTCGGCATTTCCAGTGGCTTCCCTTGGATCATGATTGGTTCAGTGCTATCTGCTTGGCTCAAAGATGAAGGTTTGTCTCGCTCGGCCATCGGCTTATTCGGCATTATTTTCGCGACATACTCTTTTAATTTCCTCTGGTCTCCGCTTGTCGACAAAATCAAGCCCCCACTATTAGGTCAACGACGAGGTTGGATTTTCGCTATGCAAGGCTGTGTAGTTTTGCTGTGTTTAGTGATGTCTCAACTCACTGCAGACCAAGATTTGTTTTATGTTGCATTAGTCGGTTTGCTTATTGCTATTGCCTCAGCCACGCAAGATATCGCCATCGATGGTTTTCGCATTGACTGTATTGCCCAAGACGACAAAGACGGCATGTCAGCTGCGTCTTCAGTAGCCACCGCTGGCTGGTGGACAGGTTATGGCGGGCTTGGTGCTATCCCGTTCTTCTTGGCTGACATGACATCTTGGACTTGGCCAAACATTTATCTTTTACTCGGTGCTCTCATGGCTTTATTAATGTGCGCCACGTATTTAGCGAACGAGCCACAAATTGACCGCGAAGCCTTGCTTGAAAAGATAACAGCCAAAGATACAAAGCAGTCTCCCGTTTTTCACTGGATACAAACTACTCTGGTCACGCCATTCGCCGAATTTTTCAATCGAAACGGCGTTAAATTAGCGGCGTCGTTTTTACTGTTTATCTTTCTATTTAAAATCGGTGAAGCCTTTCTAGGCCGCATGAGTATCGTGTTTTATAAAGAAATTGGCTTTTCTAATAGCGATATCGCTACTTACTCAAAATTGCTCAACTGGTGGGTAACCATCGTGTTTTCACTGTTAGGTGGATTGGTTAACATTCGCTACGGTATTTACCGCGGATTAATGATTGCGGGTGTGGCCATGGCCGCGTCTAATTTACTATTTGCACTGATCGCGCAAACAGGCCCTTCCACATCTCTTTTAGCCATAACCGTTATTGTCGATGGCTTTACAGGGGCTTGGAGCACCGTTGCCATGGTCGCGTTTATCTCACTATTGTGTAATCGGGCGTTTAGTGCAACCCAATACGCACTCATGGCCTCCCTGAGTGTTGCGGGCAGAACCTTGGTCGCTTCTAGCAGCGGCTTTGTTGTAGATAGTCTTGAAGGCAATTGGAGCTTGTTCTTTATTCTCACAGCAGTCATGGTAATTCCCAGCCTTTGCTTTTTGTATTCAATTAGGCACCACATAAAGCGCGTTGAGTCACCGTAATTTTTTTCTACTTCCTTGCAAGTTAGCGTTAGTTGCCTACATTTAAGGTAGGTATCTCTACCGCATATTACTTGCAAGGATGAACGTGAGCTCAAACCAGGCTGGCCAGTCGCAGCGCAAATCATCATTAATTTCGCGGACATTCACTTTTTCAAAAGTGAGTGTTACAGCACTGTTGATCGCTATGGTTGTTATTGCGGTTTTAATCACGCTGATGAGCAAGCAACAAGCACTCATAACAGCCTTAAAGCAGCAGAGTTATTTAGAGGATAATATTCTTGCCACTGAGTCTAGTATCAATCAATTTACGTTTCGGATGGCGAGCAGCGCGTTTTCTGGACCCGCGAATTACACTATTTTAAAGCGCGAGCTACAGGTCACCGTTCAAGGTATATCTGAATACCTTCGCAGTAGTGCAGGCCAAGCAATCTCGCCCACAGTCTTATCCGAAAGAGACTTTGCAATAGCAAAAGAAGGATTGAATAGCGCGTCTGCACGGCAGGTCGCGCAAACCACACTAGATTTACTTCATACTCTTATTGAGTTGCCGATAGCCGACGCAACTCAACGTATTCAACAGCAATTTAGCCTGCTGCCTATGGTCAATGCCATGCAGGCGGAAGAAAACGCGTTGTTACTGCGTATTCAGGCGTTGCGCAATAAGATGCTTCTCACTACTATTTTGGGCGCAGTCGTCATTGTACTTTGGTATTTTATCGCATGGCTTTTTTACAAAAGTAACGCAAACAAATCGCCTAAAAAGTTTGGTAAATCGAAGTTGAGACTTGCCATGGTGGATGACGATAGAGATTTGCAAAACAAAGAGTTTTTGCAGCTGATTAGCCATGAATTCAGAGCGCCAATAAGTGCAATTATCAGTGCTCTTGAACTTATTCCTAACATGGAAGAGCAGCGCACCAGACTAATTCAGCAGGCTGAACAATCCAGCTATCGACTTCTTAATCTTACCAACAACCTTACCGATGTATTAACCAATAACACTGAAGACGACCTGCACTTTTCAGATGTCGACCTAATCAGCTTGCTCGACGAATGTATCTCGCCGTTTTCTGTACGCGTAAAAGACAAAAAAATCGAATTTAATATGCACTGTAGTCACAGTGTGCCCCATTACGCAGAAACGGATCCTGTCGCCCTTTCTAAAGTGGTAGTTAACATTCTTGATAACGCCGTTAAATTTACGGCTAATGGACTGATCGACGTCACCGTTACAACCTTGGTGAAAAACCAAGGGATTTTTCTCGTTATTATAATTAGTGATACTGGAATAGGAATTGATGAGGCGACGCAAAAACGCATGTTTGAACGCTTCTATCGCGGCGAACACTCAACTGGCCAACGTTTCCCGGGTGCAGGGATTGGCTTGTCTGTAGCTAAACGCAGCGTTGATAAGCTGGGCGGTGCACTACAGGTAACCAGTACAGTTGGAGTGGGTACAGAGTTTAAAATTTTACTGCCTCTGAAACCTATTGAGGATCTTCCCGCTACAAATTCAGCACCGTCTAATGCGACCTTCGCCGTAGTTGACGATTTAGAGATATCTAGGCTGCATTTACAATCAATTATTACCAAAGAGGGCTTTAGCGCACGCACGTTTTCATCTGGTGCGAACTTGCTCAATCTGCACGAAGAAATACTCCAGTTTTCAGGCATTATTGCCGATTTGTATATGCCGGGCATGAATGGTCTTGAACTAGTGAGGACGCTTAAGGCGATTTTTGGTGAACGGGTACCGCCCGTTATTGTGCTGTCAGCAACCCCAGATATTGCCAACATTATTGCAAACAGTGAACTGCCCATCTATCAAAGTTTTGTTAAACCCATCGATAGAAACCGCTTTGTAGATGCGCTCCATCACCTTACAGCAAGTAACGCAAGAGTTGTTGAAACAACAAAAAAGGCCAACGTGTTACTGGTAGAAGACGAGCCCATTAATGCAGAAATGGTGGAGTATATGCTTCAATGTATGGGCCACGAAGTTACTGTGAGTTACACCGGTGACGACGCTATTATTAGAGTGAGTGAAAATGCGTTTGACTGTGTGCTGTTGGATATCAACTTACCAGATATGAATGGTTTGGAAGTCGCTAAAATAATGAAAGAAGGTCACCCTGACCTTCCAATCATCGCCCTTACGGCCAATGCCCACAGAAGCGATAAAGAAGCGTCGCTGCAGGCAGGTATTCGATACCACTTAGTGAAGCCTGTCACCTTTCAAGAGCTCAAAAACACCCTACGCCTAGCACTATAACGCGCCAGGCGCTGCATAAATGCGATATTGATTTCGGCCGTTTTCTTTTGCTTCATAAAGCGCCTGATCGGCACACTCAAGCCATGCCATCGCTCCTTTAAAGTCAGGAGAGAATTGTGCAAGGCCTAAACTAACAGTGAAACTTATTGACTCACCTTCGTGTTCTACCACTAAACGCTGTGCTAATTGTCGGATACGTTCGGCCACTATCTTGGCATCTTCAACCGAAGAGTCATTCAGAATAATGGCAAATTCCTCGCCGCCGTAGCGCCCTGCAAGGTCGGTTTCCCGCACACAGCGCTTAATCAGCGCTGCTAACATCTTAATCACCTTATCCCCTGCCTGATGACCATAAGTATCGTTAATGCGTTTGAAATGGTCGATATCGAGCATAAGCGCAGTACTTGGCTTTTCTCGGCGCACACAAAGTTTGTGCATCTCATCAAAGCGTTCCTGCCAGTAGCGACGATTATATAGCCCAGTTAGACCGTCCACGCGGCTCGCAGTTTTCAACTCTTCGTTAAGATGCTCCATTCCACGCTTACCGAGCGCCTGCTCAGTGACATCGTAAACAAGCATACAAAACCGCTCTACGTTGCCGCGCTTATCAACAATAGGGAACATGGTCACATTTTGGTACATGAACTCTGCAGCGCTGGTTACAGGGCGATTACAACCAAACTTAAACAAGTAAGGACGCTGCTCCCAAATAATAAACACCGGGCTCTTCAAATTGAACACAGGGTCAACTTTGGTTCTCAGCCATTTTTCTTCTATTTCCGGGAAATGAGAAAAAAGACTGTGCCCAATGATTGCTTCCGCTTTCTTTGCACCGTGGTTTTCAAGAAACTTGTTCCACACTTGAACCTTGAAGTTGCGGTCTAGCACTGCTATGCCCACTTCAATGGAATCGAGAAGCTCTGCGGGTACTTGAGAAGAATTAACTAAAGCACCGGTGGAAAGTGCGTCTGTAGATGCATTCATAGACTTTCCTTGTCTTGTGTCACAGCGTCATCATCGAGCAGCCGAGAATAGATATGGTTCATGGCATCACCAGGAAATAGCAACAGCAGGTCAAAGGAAATATCTCTGGCCTTAATGGCATAACCTATTTCGATAGCCATGAGCTTGCCCCAACGCTGCACGTTATCACTTAAAAGCGTTGATAGTCCTTGGTGCTGCCCCAGTAACACCGGATGCGTGTGGCTAAAGGCGACATTTAACTGCTCTGACAAACCGTTTAAACAGGCCCCGATAAGAATATTGGAAACATCCATTAGTGCTTCTAGCGCTAGTTTGTCGGAGGAAGCCGACGGCGGATACTTTAATAGTTCAACGATGTTTTGAGAGTTTGTGTCGTTAAAAATAACCAGCGCTTCGCCGCTTATACCTTCACTAATAAAGCCTTTTGAAACTGCCGACACGCTGTCGTTACGGTTAATTTCCGCAACCGCCATAGACAGTTCGTTGCTTTCAATTAAGTTGACGTTTGGGATAGGCAAATCAATAAACTCGCCTAGCAGTTGAGCAAGATTCTCACCCGCACGCCCCATGGCAATATTGACCATTTCACGGCATGCGTCTAATTGATCTTCTTTACTCATCTGGCGCTTGGCTAAAACGGCATTTGAGTCGCTATCGTCTTGCGCTTTTTGTAAGCTCGCGCCAGAAGAATGCGTCTCGCCACTGTAAATCCCGTAAGAGGCTAGGATGTGGCTGAGTTTTTCGTTATCAATTGGCTTTCTTATGAAATCCAGGGCACCAAGAGCGAGCATTTTTTCTCGCGCTTGCGCTTGTACATCACCGGAAACGACAACCACCAAGCAAGGAAGATCCTGTTGGCGAATGGCTTCCATGGTTTGATAACCGTCCATTACCGGCATGTTTAAGTCGAGAAACACCACATCGCCTTTGCCTTCGCGAACAAGCGCGAGGGCTTGCTCACCATTCTCAGCAAACGAAATATCCACGTCCCACCCATCAGGTAAACTGCGCGCCATCTGGCGCCTTGCGAAACCTGAGTCGTCGCATATCAATATAGGAGTACTCATGGTAACTCCTTATATGGCAACAGGGGCTTTAATGTGTGGGTGTGACTGGTAATTTTTAAGCGTAAAGTCGTCGAAGGAAAACCCGAAGATATCTTTCACCTCAGGATTAATTTCCATAGTTGGGCGCTCGAAAGGCTCACGACTTAGCTGCAACTCTACCTGTTCAAGATGATTTGAATACAAATGCGCATCGCCTAGCGTATGAATAAAATCGCCGGGCTCTAAATCACACACTTGCGCCATCATCATGGTCAGTAAAGCATAACTTGCGATATTGAACGGAACGCCCAAGAAAATATCGCCGCTTCGCTGGTAAAGCTGGCAGCTAAGCTTACCGTCTAATACATAAAATTGGAAAAGTGTATGGCAAGGTGGCAATGCTTGTTTGCCCATCGCTGCATTTTCTTTAGGAGAATAATTGGTATCAGGGAGCACTGCAGGGTTCCAGCCGCTAACGATAAGTCGACGAGAATCTGGATTGTTTTTGATTTGCTCAACCACTTCGGCAATCTGGTCTACCGATGTGCCATCACCGCGATCCCAACTGCGCCACTGATGTCCATAAACCGGACCAAGCTCGCCTTCTTCGGTAGCCCACTCATCCCAAATACTCACACCGTGCTCTTTCAAATAAGCGATGTTCGTCTCGCCTTTAAGAAACCAAAGTAGTTCGTGAATAATGGATTTAAGGTGACACTTCTTTGTTGTCACCAAGGGGAAACCTTCCTGTAGATTAAAACGCATCTGATAGCCGAATACACTTAACGTACCTGTACCAGTTCGATCTTCCTTTTTCACACCCGTATCACGTACATGGCGCATTAGAGCGAGATATTCTTTCATCGTTATTCTTATATTTTTTGCTGTTCAACATGGTCTTTTCCGCGCATGTAAGCACGGACTATTAATCCTATTCCTAAAGCTATCATAGGTAAACAAAGAAGTTGCCCTTGGCTTAGTCCCATTTGATATAAGCCAATATGTGCGTCGGGCTCTCTGAAGTATTCAACGATAAACCGGAAGGTGCCGTAACCAAGTAAGAACAAGCCGCTGACCGCCCCTACTGGACGCTTTTTGGCAGAATATAGCCATAGGATAATAAAGAGTAGTACGCCTTCAAGCGCAAACTCGTAAAGCTGTGATGGATGACGAGGGATATTACCCGCGTTAGGGAAAATGACCGCCCAAGGCACATCGGTGCTACGCCCCCAAAGTTCAGCGTTTAAGAAGTTACCTATGCGTCCGGCACCCAAGCCAATGGGTACTAACGGGGCAACAAAGTCGCCTAGTCGAAGGAAGGTCGTGTTCATACACTTGGCGCGCCAGAATAAGGCTGTTAGCACCCCTAAAAGCCCGCCGTGGAAGGACATTCCACCAGCCCAAATTTTGAATAAGTACAAGGGATCGTCGAGGAACATACCAAACTGGTAGAAAAGCACATAGCCTATTCGTCCGCCTAATATTACGCCTACGAAGCTCCAGAAAAGCAGATCGCTTAATTGCTCACGGCTCCAGTTGGTTTGTGAAAGACGCTTTTGTGCCAATAGGTAAGCGGCGATAAAGCCCACCAAATACATAAGGCCGTACCAGCGGACACTTAACGGACCGACACTGAAGATAACGGGGTCGATACTGGGAAATACCAGATAACTGCTCTGTTCCATTACTTTATTCAATTCCTAAAATCATTCTAATGCTCACCAACACGAGTAAGCACGCCAACATCGCTTTTAACACACGAACATTTACTCGCTGCCCAAGCTTTGCACCTATGTTTGCGGTAAACATAGAGGTGGCAACAATACCAGCTGTTGCCGGTAAATACACATAACCTAAACTATGTTCTGGTACATCTATCGCATTGTAACCGGCCACGATAAAGCTCGTGGTACCAAAAACGGCAATAATAAGTCCGCAAAAGGCAGCACAGCCAATTGCCGCGCGTACATTAACACGAAACCATACCAGCGCAGGTACCAATAATGCACCGCCACCAATACCCATAAGTGCACTTAGTAAGCCAGCTCCACCACCAACAGTCGCAAGCGTACCTTTTGATGCGTCATTTTCTGAGGCTTTTTGCTTACCAAATATCATCTGCATCGCAATTAAAATAACCAGCACCGCAAACACATCTTTAAGCAGTTCACCAGAAATATGGCTTGCTACCTGAGCTCCGGCAAATGCGCCAAAAGCAATACCTAAGCCTGTGTAAAGCACAACATGCCTTTGAATATTACCCAGTTTGTAATGCGCGAAGGCCGACGACATTCCTGTGAATATGATGGTAGATAATGAGGTAGCGATAGCGACAGGCATTACGGTTTCAGTGGTCATTCCCATGAAATGTATAAGCAAATACGACAACACAGGAACGATGATAAGCCCACCGCCAATGCCCAGCATACCCGCCAGAACACCTACCACAGAACCTAAAATAAGGCAGCTAAGAACTATTACAACTAATGGATCCATTCCTTAAGCACCTGCTCGGATAAGGCCTCCCAGGCCCTTGGTTTCAAGATATTGATTCAAGTGCACAAAAACTTCTTCTTGGCTAACAGAGGTGAGCGCCAATGACAGTAACTGCTTACATTCATCCAGCGTGACTTTTCTAATAAGCCAGTTTATTTTTCTTAAGTTAAAGCCGTTCATACTTAGGCGGCGATAACCCATTCCCATTAGCAGTAATGCTCCAGCTGGCTCACCTGCAATTTCACCGCAGATAGTTACGGGCACTTGATTTTGATTGGCTTTTTGAACCACGTCGTAAAGCGCCCCTAATACCGCAGGATGATAGCTATTGTAGAGCCCTGCCACCCGCGTATTGTTTCTATCCACCGCGAGCAGATATTGGGTCAGGTCGTTACTGCCTACCGAAAAGAAATCCACGTGCTTTGCTAATTGAGGTAGCTGATAAAGTACCGACGGGACTTCTAGCATAATACCTAACTTAGGCTTGGTTAACGTTTGTCCTGACTCTGCAATCTCATCACAAATTTCATAATATGCCTGATTAATTAGTCGCTTAGACTCCTGCACTTCAGATACGGTGGAGATCATTGGCAGCATAATTTGCAAATTGCTTAGGCCTACACTTGCACGCAGCATGGCGCGAACCTGAACCAAGAAAATTTCTGGATGATCAAGGGTTAGGCGGATGCCTCGCCACCCCAAGAATGGGTTTTCTTCATTAATTGGGAAGTACGGTAGTGGCTTATCGCCTCCTACGTCGAGAGTACGCATAGTGATAGGCAATGAAGGCGCGGCCTCAAGCACTTGGCGGTACAGCTTTACTTGCTCTTGTTCTGAAGGAAAACGCTCGCGTAACATAAAGGGGATCTCGGTGCGATAAAGCCCTACACCCGCGCCAATTTGTTCAGCGTTTAGCTCGACTTCAGCTGAAAGGCCAGCGTTGATATAAAGAGACATTCTACAGCCATCAACACTTTCGCAAGGTTTATCAGCCTCGGCGTCAATTTTCTCTGCGATGGCCGACTCTTCTTCAATGAGCTGTATAAATTCAGACTTGATGTTACGTTCAGGCGATACAATGACCTCGCCTGAATACCCATCAAGCAAAATCTCTTTGTCTTCGAGTAGTGCTGGCGTGACGTTTTGACAGCCCATCACTGCAGGCACGCCCATGGCTCTAGCCAATATTGCCGCGTGAGAGTTATTTGAACCGCGAATAGAAATAATGCCTTTTAGCTTCCCTCTTGGAAATTCGGCAAGCATAGGCGCTGAGACTTCATCAGCTACGAGAATACTGGCTTCGGTTATCGTTTTTTCAGTAACCTTTTTGCCATTCGCTTCATACAAAATGTTGGCAAGAATACGGTCGGATAAATCGACAATATCAATGGCGCGCTCTTGCATGTAAGGGTCGTCCATTGCCTGAAAGCGCGCGGCATAGCTTTCTACAACCATTTTCAATGAAGACGCCGCATCCCAACCTTGGCGAATTTTTTCTTCTACTTCCCGCCCAAGGCTGTTGGCATCTAGCAGATGATGATACAACTGAAAAATGGATTTAACATCGTCGGGAATGCCGTCATCTAACCGCTTCGATAACGCATCGACATGACCTCGCGTAACTTCAACCCCTTTGCGATAGAGTTGAATTTGATCTTGAGGAGATTGCGTGCGCTTTACGACCCAGTTTTTAAGGTTTATAGATTTGTCTGGAGACACTCCCTTGCCAATAGCAAGGCCTGGAGAACCCGCAATACCACGCACATTTTTTTGCCGCGCAGTATTGTCGTTCGAATTTGACAGCGTCAAAGCCCCGCGAATATCAGCATTGGTTATTTCTAACGCGAGCTGCGCAGCAAGGGTGACTAAAAATGCTTCTTCGTCTTCACTGAAGCGGCGCATTTGTGATTGCTGAAGGGTAATAACACCAAGCACACGCCGTTGGTTGATAATAGGCGTACCTAAAAAGGCGTTATAGTTTTCTTCCTGAACTTCGGGGTAATGTTTGAATCGAGGATGGCTATGAGCATTAACGATATTAAGAGGCTCTTCCCGCTGACCTACCAGCCCGATAAGCCCTTCTGAGAAGCCAATGCGTACCTGCTCGACTGCATCGGGATGCAGTCCGTCAGTGGCTTTAAGGATAAATTCTTGGGTGTCGTAATCGGCAAGATAAATAGAGCATGAATCGACATCTAGGGTCTGTTTAACCCGCGAGGCTAGCCTAAACAACGCCGTATCGAGAGCAGGAATTTGATTCATTTCCTGCACGATACGTTTTAACGTGGTTAACATTGTTCCTTGCTGGCTCTGAGGGCTCACCGGTTTTTCCTTTTTTACTCGCAGTTTACTCGCTGCTTACTCCGCACACCGCAATATTGCACACCTCTGTTTAGCGTACCTGAACTTCGCATATGCTTATCCACGCCTGCGTTTCTTGCCACGTTTATGTGGCGCTGCGTTTTGGCGCTGTTGAGGCCGATGCTGCGCAGACATAACTACAGGCGAGAACTCTTTCATTACTCGTCTGTATACATCGCGCTTAAACGATACAACGTTTCTTATTGGATACCAGTAACTTACCCACCTCCAGTCATCGAATTCAGGATGACCTGTTTTAAGTACATTAACGTCTCGCTCGTTACAATCGAGCTGCAACAAGAACCATTTTTGTTTTTGCCCTATACAAACAGGGTTGCTGCCTTGTCGAATTAATCGCTTCGGCAGCTTATATCTAAGCCAGTTACGGGTAACACTTAAAATAGTGACATCTTTCGGTGTCAGCCCTACTTCTTCGTGAAGCTCGCGGTACATAGCTTGTTCAGCAGATTCCCCTTCATCAATTCCGCCTTGAGGGAACTGCCATGAATGTTGACCATAACGTCTTGCCCAAAATACTTGACCCATTTTGTTGCAAATCACTATGCCCACATTCGCACGGAATCCATCGGCATCTATCACATAGACTCCCGGGCACACTATACTGTTATATGTTTTCATTCTTCCACAAACTATGCTCCAATCATAGTCTTAATATTCGTACCCGCTTTTCAAACAGGAAATTAACCATATTTATGCAGCCACCAGCGTCTCCCCCGTCATCTCCAGATAGCCTTCTAGCCCGTTGCCATGCGATAGCAGGCTTGACGCTTGGAGAGCTTGCGGACATGGCAAATATAGCCATTCCGGCCAATTTACAACGTCATAAGGGGTGGCCAGGCATGCTGATAGAGAAGTGGCTGGGCGCGAGTGCAGGTTCGAAGCCTCAGCAGGACTTTCCTGAACTTGGCATTGAGCTTAAAACTATCCCCATCGACGCTAATTTTTCGCCTTTAGAAACCACCTACGTCTGTTTTGCCCCGCTTTTGATGACGCCCGGCATTACATGGGAAACGTCTAACGTGCGAAACAAACTACAGCAGGTATTGTGGCTACCTATTGAAGGTGACAGAGCTATTCCACTGGCCCACAGGCGGGTAGCAACAGGCTTTTACTGGCGACCGAATGAACACGAAGATTCGGTATTGAGACACGATTGGGAGGAACTGGTCGAGCAAATTGCAACTGGACAGGTCGAGTCGATCACCTCTCGTCAAGGCGAGGCCTTACACATTCGTCCTAAGGCGGCAAACGGGAAAGTGCTCACCGACGCGTTGGGGCCAGAAGGTCAGCGTATTAAAACCCGTCCTCGCGGCTTTTATTTACGTAAAACCTTCACCCATCAAATATTGATAAATGCATTTGGTGGCTAACGCGAACTCAACGTCTAGCACAATATTCTTGTTATCTTAGCGGCGTGGAGTTTAGGTGTTTAACCAAATACTCACTCAAAAACTTTTCTGAATTTATGCCCATGCGTTTTGCCACGGCTTCAAGTTTAGCGTCGCTGCGCAGCAGAACATTCTTGGCGTACTCTAAGCGGTAGTGGAAAATGAAACGTCTAAAGTTTTTCTTTTCAGTAAGTTGCAAGGCCAATGCGAGCGAGGTGGGGTCGATATCTGCCCCTTTACAAAACTCACTGAGGGTAAGGAAGCGAACCTTGTACGCCTTTGATTCTATGGTGTAGCGTTCTGCTTTAGAAATAATACTGCTAATTTCATAAGGCGTTGCCTTGCCTTCATCTAAGCGTTCGTAATCGAGTGGCGACGGAGACGTCCGTCGTATAAAGGTTAGTGAAAACAGTACAACTAGAATTGCCGTTCCAATCATCAGATGATGAAACCCTTCCCAAAAAGGAACAGGGAAGAAGCCGAATGTTGCGGCCGTCACAAGTAAAATACTCATAAACGCAACGCCAACCAAGCTGCCCATTACTCCGGCAAGCCTAGGCATTTTCAGTTTTTTTATATCCACCGCCTGCTCTGGTAAGTGCCTATGGTACATTTGAATATGCTCGGTAATAAGAATACCTATGAGCAACACGCTAAACCCCGTTAACAGTGATGCAATATAGGCAGGCCACAATAGCAGAGGCTGACCATGAGGAGACGATGAGAGCCATTGCTGCTTATCGTCTACGGGTATCAGGAGAATAGCGCACTGAAAAACGCCGGTCACTACTACCGGCCACCACAACCGCTTTCTTGCCGTAGGGTAAGCTAACAGCATGGGCTTTATTGCGCGGTAACAACACGTAATTGCGATAACAGCAAATACTTCTGATAACCCGTAGATATTAGCCAGTCCTGTGGCATTTGCCATACGAAGCCACTCATCCAGCATAAACACAGGCCAGCACAAAAATGCTGCCGTTAGCCAGTGTCCACTGCGTAAATTGACTTTTTGAACAAACAAACGCACAAAGCCAATGGCATAAATGCCAAGCAGTGCGTAAAGGAAATAGTCATTTATGGCTGAGGTCATCAGCGCCCTCCATCCTTGAGATTCGAGTTGCCTTTACCGTGCATGTTTACAGTAACCACATATACATAGAAAACAATTACCAGTAAACGTCACGTTGCATAGCCACTGTGCGAGTTCGTTCCATAATACGAATTAATGTACTGAGCTTTTCTGACGTCCATTTTCGCATCTCGTCATGAGAGTCTACTTCGGCGTCGTCTATCGACTGCTTTAACATAAGCAGCGCATTCAGCTCATCAATACCAGTGAGCAAATCTAACCACGGTGCGCGAAAATTACCCCGCTCTTCTACAAACAAGTCACCAAGCAAAAATCCACTCCATAATGTCTGCCTAAGCATCACTTCTACAGCGCTGTAATTAGCAGGCCCCATGGTTTTATTTAGCGGCATGCTTTGCTGTACAGTTTGCCAACCTTGCGACAGCCAGCCTTTTGCATGATCAAGCACCGGGTGATCAAAACCCGTTGCGACTTTTTGCCACGGCTTATTCTGAATAAGACTTATGGCGTGTAGCTTAATGTCTGTGGCATCGTTGTCGAAAAACAGCTTTTCGGGCTCATGAGCCTGCATTAAGCCTGTTTGTCGTCCTTGCAAATAGCTTACTACTGCAGGATGTTTGCTGAGTGTTTTGTTAAACATGCTCTTTTTAGAGAGCAAGTAACGCAAACTTTGTAAGTCGTCTTGCCAGCCCCACTTTTGCGCATGGGTGACCAGCTTTTTATGCAGGGCTAGTAGTTCAGGGCACTGCAGAACCGGCAAGTAAAGCGATACACTTTGAAGTAACAAGCGTACACTCTTGGCGACTTCTGCGAGCATTTTTATTGAGCCACTTTCGCAAAACACATGCTCGTGGTGCTGCCAATGCGCCAATGCAGTTTGAACCGCGTGGCTAAATGCTTCTTCCGTGGTGGTTGTGCCTTCAAGCGCAAGGAAATCTGGCAGGTGTCGAACTTTAGCGTTAAAACCGTGAAGTAATTGATATCCCTGCGCCGCTTTTGATACATCACTAAGGCGTACCGGCATGTTGTCGTTTATTAACACCGCCAACGTAAACAAACTGTTGATATCACCTGACATCAACTCAAGCTCTATTTCGTTGATTGGGGAACTGGCTTTTTCTGTACTTGCTTCGCCACAGTCCAGCACAATTTCAACCATACTTTCACCCACACTAACCACATAGGCATTGCGAGTAAAGTGAGTGCTAAACTGTTTAGATAGCCGCGTATTTTTTGCCGCCACATCCCAATCCTGGGGCCAAGCGCTGGCTTCAAATAGCGTGAGGTCGGGCCTCGAATTATCAAGGCTCACATTGTATTCCATGCGTTTGTGCAGACCACCGCTGACCACGCCGTTAGTCTTTAGCGTCTGTTCGTATTCACCATTGTTACCTCGAACACGAAAGCCCATTTTATTGTTTTGAAAATCGAGCTTATCTGTATCGTAATAGTCGTTCTCAAGGCGCATTTCACGATGAGAGTTAACCTGAATACTGTTTTTTTCGAAAAGAGGAAGTACACGTTGAGTAAACGCATGGTGGGCGTTGTCACCCGTTACAAATTTTAATTCTATTTCTGACATGGTTGCGCTAGGCACAGCTTATGATGCTGACACCTTACCTTTGTCGCTTACTTTTCGCAATGCTGGCGCCATGAAACAAGATGCTTTAATTAGACAAAAGTGGAACAAACTTGCCTTTATCGCGGTCAACCAATACCATCTTCACGTTTTAAATTCTAAAATTGGACTTCATATGATTCGAAAGTGGTTAGCAGCAGCCCTTATTGCATGCTCTTTTCAAGCATTTTCGCTACAAGATACCGCTGATTTAGAAGCGTCTTCTTCGCATTACATAAGAGATGACTTGTTTATCTTTATGCATACTGGACCTGGTCGTAACTACCGTATACTAGGTTCAATTGAAGCAGGCACACCTATTACTGTGCTTGCGCGCGATAACGATGCTGAATTCACGCAAATTACCGACAACGAAGGTCGTGAAGGCTGGGTGGAAAGCCGCTTTGTGTCAAATACCATGTCGCAAGCCGAGCAATTGCCAATCATAAGTGAGAAGCTAGCTGAGAGCCAAAGCGCACTGCAAACAGCGCAGTCTGAAAACGCCAGACTTCGCCAGCAACTTAACGATGCACGTCAGCAGGTATCGAAGCTTACAACAACTAGCGAGGAACAAGCCTCTGAGATAACTCGTCTTACCGCCAAAGTAGATCGCGCGAATAAAGATGAGCTGGTTACCTGGTTTACACGCGGTGGTATGGTAGCCGGTGTGGGTATATTACTGGGCGTAATGCTGACTTACCTTCCCAAGCGCAAACGCAGAAGCAGCGAGTGGATGTAGTGTAGGTTTTATAGCTATACGCTAAAAAACGAAAAAACGCCGATGTTAGCATCGGCGTTTTTTATTGGGCTCGTTTCGGTAAATTGAATTAGAAGTGACAACGTGCAAACACTTTGATGAGTTATATGCGCCTATTATCGTACTGTAAGCACCACTCTATACCCTCTTGTCATACGAGAAACATCACCTTGGTCATCATGTGAATCTCGGGCTGTTATCCTCTCATGTGTATAACCCCATTTTAGCTTCGCACAAAGCTTATCAATGAGTTTTAACCCTATTCCAAATCCGCCATCTAACTCACTGATAGTCGGCGTAGATAAAGTCGCTTGGCCTTTTTCGTTAAGCGCCTCTTCTTCAAGGCCGTCCTCTTCGTTGAGTACGGTGAGCGTTGCATCTGAAAGACTTATTGTGACTCTTCCTTGCTGCGTGTGCTGATAAGCGTTTCGAATCACATTTCCTATCACAATTTCGCTCGCCGTTTTCGCCAGCGTTAACTCACAATCGCTCAATTGCAGCTGCACACTCACGTCTTTTCCCGACAGCAAATACATTAAATCTTGGCTTAGAGCCTCAACCATTGCTTTAAGATTAACCTTTTCTTTGGGTAAAGCTGCTTCTTCATTTCTTCCTAACCAAAGTAGAGTTTCGGTCAAATCTGCCATGGTTTTTGAGGCATGATCCACCCGCGCAAGCGCGTTATTGCCTTTAGTATTTTCACTATCTATCACTCTGTGCAGTAATGCCGCGCTACTTCTAATGACGGCAATCGGCGTTCTAAGCTCGTGACTCGCATGGTTAACAAATTCCCGTTCTCGATTTAGGGTGTTGCGCACGTTTTGCAAACTGCCATGTATCATCCCTGCTAGCGCGTTAAGTTCCTTATAACGAAACTCCGGGATAGGCTTATCGAGCTCTTGTTCATCCAAAGACGCCGCCCACCTCTGCAATGACTCTATGGGGCGAGACACGCTGCGCATAAGAAAAAGCAAGGCGACAAAAAACGAAGCCAGTGCAACTACGCCCACAATGGCGCTGTAAATAACATGGTTAATTCTAAAGTGTTTTTTGCCGTCAGAAGGTGGCGCGACAAACACTTGGGTAACGTATCGCGGTTCTCCATTTTCTAACGGAACTAACACGGCAAAGTGAGCCGAAATAGGACGGGAAAACCAATCAGGTTTGTTGATATCTTTCATAAGTGAAAACGGTATAAAGCTCTCTTTGGAAAAGCTCTGCTTCACTTCGTCAGGCAAACTCTCGTAGTTCCCAAAAACATGTAAATCGAGAATTTGAGCATGCTTGTTGTCATCAAGCTCTGCGCTTTCTGCCGCCCGTATCATGGTATTTCTCAGCATGCCGTCCATACCATCGAAAAAGCTATCGCTGCTTTGTATTGAAAAGAGCACGATAACTACGGCGGCCAAACTTAATAGCGACCATAGGACGTAGCGTCTTAAGCTGATGCGAAGGCCATTTACCACTGATCGTTTCCTTTATTTGTACTTTTTGGTTCCGCGCTTGTACTTTGCACTGAACTCGACTGTTCTGGTTTTAACGTCACACAAAAGCCTGTGCCGGCTACTGCTTTTACCTCAATGCTAGCATTCGCTTGCGCCAGTGATTTACGCAAATTATGAAGGTGCACTTTAAGCGCATTGCTCTCTGGCGCATCTTCTCCCCAAACCGCATCGAGAAGACGCTCCCGTGGCATAACTTTTCCTTGTTGCTGTAACAATGCCTTTAGCAGCGTAAATGTTGTGGGGCTTAACTTTATAGGCACGTTTTCAACACTTACTACGTCGCTTCCCATTGCTAAACTTACGTTGCCAAAGCGCAGCTTTTTCACTTGTGATGAACGCCTGTGCGCCAGTGCAAAAACCCGAGCGACCAGTTCAGGCATGTCAAACGGCTTTACTAAATAATCATCGGCCCCTTTTTGAAAGCCTTCTAGCTTGTTTTCCAGCTGATCACGGGCGGTGAGCATAATAATAGGCGTATCGTTGCCGTCTTCCCGCACCCTCTCGCATACGCTTAAGCCATCAAGCCGCGGTAAATTAATGTCCAGCACCACAACATCAAACGGATGCTTTTGGATAAGAGACAGCGCGGCTACACCGTTTGCAGCGTGGTCACATACCATGTCTTCAAGCTCTAAATAGTCGATAATATTGCCCGCCAGGCCCATATCATCTTCCACTAGTAACACGCGGATCATTAGCCGTATTCTCCGTTAAAGGTTTAACCAAATGCTTTGCCATTAGACGGCTTACATCGTCATAAATTAACAGTAATGCGGGTATTAATAAAAGTGTGATGGCGGTGGCAAACAATATACCGTAACCCAGCGACGCAGCTGCCGGAATTAAGAACTGCGCTTGTACCGATGTTTCGCCCAATATGGGGTATAAGCCTCCAAAGGTGGTTATTGAGGTCAACAACACAGCCCGTAAGCGACTGGTACAAGCTTCGATCACTGCCGTTTCCACCGGCACACCTTCTTCTCGCAAAGCGTTGAATCGTGAAACCAACAACAAGCTGTCGTTAACCACTACGCCGCTAAGCGCCAATATGCCGTTCAGCGAGAGCAGACTTATCATTAATCCATTCGACCAGTGGCCGATAATGGCTCCGACTATACCAAAGGGGATGGCGGTCATAATAATAAGCGGCTGTACGTAGGATTTAAGCGGAATCGCCAACAACGCAAAAATAGACAACAAGGCTAATATAAACACGCTCTGCATGGAGCTTTGCGTTTCAGCTTGCTGCTCAGCCTCACCGGCAAAATAAAGCGATAAGTCCTGATACTGACGCGATAGCTGAGGAACAAACTCGTTGTTTAAGTAATTCACCAGTTCGGTTGAGGTGATAACATCGCTATCCACCGACGCGCTAACCGTTAGGGCGCGTAGGCCGTCTATACGTACCACCTGTTTTTCTTGCACATCTTGAATAACGTTAGCCACTACAGAAAGCGGTACTACGGTGCCATCGTCCAAACGCACTTGCGTGTTCATTACATCAGACGGATTCATTCTGTCTTGTTCAGGATAACGCACCCGCACTTTTACTTCGTTTTTATCGCGCAAATAGCGCTGAACAATTTCGCCACCAAATGCTTTTAACAGTTGCTGCGATAGGCTTTGCGTATTCAACCCCAACGCTCGTCCTTCGGGGGTAAGTTCAAAGCGCATCATGGCTTCGCCGGGTGTCAGCGAACTCTCAACTGCATATACACCATCGATATTGTTAAGTATTTCAATAAAGGCATCGTTAGCCGCCGTCAGGGTATCGTCGTTAATGCTTTTAATTTCAACGTTAAACCCGTCGACCATCTCTCGGCGTGAGCGTATTTTTAGACTTTTTACGCCTTCTAAATTGCCAGTTAACGCATTCCAGCGTGCCGACAATTCATCAAGAGAATAAGAGGAGTCTTCATCAAGTGAAATGGTGATTGTGCCGCTTTGATCGCCACTCGCCGTTACTTGCAAACTGCTAATGCCACTTTTATCTGCGCCGTTTTCTTGGGTTAATTGACGATCCGCCTCTAGCGCATTTTTCTCTAGCAGCATTAAGTTGCGTTCGTTCTGTCCATAGCTGGCATCGCTGTAAAGCGACATATTGGCCGAAACCGTGTCGGCCTGCATGCTGGGGAAAAAGCTTACTCTTACCGCACCAGTAAGCGGTAGGCTAACCACCATGACAAATAAGGCAATAAACAACAATACAGCGGCATAACGGTAGGCTACGGTGACTTTCAACAGGCGCTGATACACGTGGTAGTTAAACCACTGAAGTCCACCATCCGCTTTTTGCTGCACTTTGTTCCATACGCCACCTAAGCCCCTCCGCGCTTTTTGCTTGGTTGGCAAATGGGCTAAATGAGAAGGTAAGATCAGCTTCGATTCCACCACCGACAGCAACAAACACAAGGTAACGATAGTGCCGAACTGAGAATAAAGGGTACCTAAGCCACCCGATACGTTCGATAGTGCGAAAAAAGTGGCCACTGTGGTTAGCACACCAAACAGTGTGGGAACCGCCACTTTATGGGTACCTAAAATAGTGTTTTGAAGCGTATCGCCATGCTGTTTACGTGTGGCGTACACACTTTCCCCCACCACCACGGCATCGTCCACCACAATGCCAAGGGCCATGATAAAACCGAATGTGGTCATTTCGTTTAGCGTCATTCCCGTATAGCTGTCGGTCATGAAGTACAAGGTGCCGAAGAAGATAAAGGGCAAGCCTGCCGCCACCCAGAATGCCACGCGTAAATTTAGAAACACGGCAAGAGTAACAAATACCAACACAATGCCCATAAGCGCATTACTGGTAAGTAACGTCAATCGCTCGGTAATAAGCGTGCTTTTGTCATACCAGGTTTCAAGCTCTACGCCTTCAGGTAGCAAGCCTTTTTCGTGCCATGCGTCCACTACTTCGTGAGCCTGCTTTACCATTTTTGTTACGTCACCATATTCGTCCATAAGTACCTGAATACCATAGCCATTGGTACCGTTGTAACGTGACAAGTGATAGCTGTCATCGGCAAACATATCGCGCACTGTAGCAACATCGCCAACGGTGAGTATGACGCCATTGGTATCAGTAATGAGTGGGATGTTGGCAAAATCTTTCGCCCAGTAAGACTGTTCAGACGCTTTTAAACGAATCACTTTTTCTTTGTTGCGCAAGCTGGTTGTAAGCGCGGTATTCGACTCCTGGTTAACGGCATCAGCCACGTCTGACAGCGTTAATCCGTAGGCTTGAAGCTTACCTTCGTCTATTTCAATAGACATCATAGGGTCGACAAAGCTGCCTGCGCTGACTTCTCGAATGTCGTCTGTTGCCAGTAAATCTCGCTCTAATTGCTCACCCAAGTACTGAAGGGTAGCATGGTCGACGTCACCATAAAGCTGCACCCAAATAGCGTGGTCTTGTCGGCGTGCTTTGCTTATAACAGGGTTTTCAGCATCTGACGGGAAGTTAGAAATACTATCTACTTCGGTTTTGATGTCGTTGAAAAGCGTGTCTAAATCGTATTCGGTTTCCTTTTCTACCTGCACACTGGCGCCGCTGGCGTTCGAGGTAGAGGTAATTCGCTTAATCCCAGGGATTGCCTCCAGAGCAGTTTCAATTTTGATAGCTATCCCTTCTTCTGCTTGTTTAGGGTCACCACTATCGTATGTCATTGAAATGGTAACAAAGCGTGGCTCCATGCTTGGAAATGCCTCTTTGCGGATATCGTTCATGGACACCAAGCCAAGCACGATAAGGCTGACCATGAGCAAGTTCGCCGCTACTGAGTTTTGCGCAAACCAAGCGATAATTCCCCGGGAGTTATTCCCACCATTCCTATTGCCTTTCGGACTCTCGCCCCCGTCAAACGGTGCGCCGTTTCGACTATTTGTCATCAGCTTGCCCTCCTGTTTGTCCTTCCACTACAGGCAATACTTTGGTATTCACCAGATAGCTGTTTAAAGGGCGCGCAACCACCAGCGCTTGGCGTATTTCACCAACCTGTTCTGACATGCTGTTGCCACTAGCGTTACCCGAGGTTGTACCCGCAACATTACTCGCAATATCGCCCGTAACTTCACTGATTTTTGGTGGGGTGATGTAGGCATAACCTTCGCTTTCAAACAAAACCGAAGGCGTGAACTTTGCCAACTGCCCGGTAGATGGCATTACTAACCATACTTCTTGCTTTTGCGAGATAGCAGAAGCCGGCAGTTTCCAGACATTGTCGAGAGCTCTTCCTTCAATGTCTGCCTGCACAAAGCTGCCGAATAAAAGAGGCGTTGATTGCGCCAGCGGCTTCTCAACAACCGCTATGGCGTTACGCTGACGCGTTGTATCACTTTGATGCCATTCTGCGCGAACGATATTGGCAAACCAGGTATTTCCTGTAGTGGTATCGGTAAGCGTTACCGGCCAGTTAAGGGAGGCATCACCAGACAATTGCGTTTCATCACCAGAAGGTAGTTGAGCCCATTGGCTAGGTGAAAGGCCAATTGCCACTTCGGCAATATCTGCAGAATAGAGTGTGGCGACTGCACTGCCAGCTTGAACATAGCTCCCTAGCGCAATGTCACGGCTGACCACCAATGCATTAAAAGGTGCACGTAACGAGGTAAACGACAAATCTCGCTTGGCTGAATTTACACTTTGCTCGGCTTCATCCAACGTGGCCTGAGCCGCCTTTAGCTGTGGCTCACGCAGTACTAATGCCGATAAAGGTTCACCATCAAGCCCTGAACGTGTCCATTCATCTTTCGCTTGAATACCCTGTAATCGCTCTTCTTCTAGACTTACCACAGCCGCTTGATAGGTAGCATTTGCACTTGCTAACGCCTGTTGATAGTTGGTGTCATCAATACGTGCCAATACCGTGTTATTTGCCACTAGGGCACCAGTTTTAAAAGACGAAGATATATCAGTAACTTGACCACTAACCTGTGCGACTAAGCTCAAGCTATCTTGCGGAACAACCTGACCATACCCCCTCACCTTAGCGTTATAGCTGTCGGCGGTTACATCAATAACGCCTACTTGAGCCAGCTGAGTATTGCCGCTTTGTTCTCTCATTGGGCTGCGATTAGTGGTATTCACTGATGACGTGTCGCTTGCCTTGTTAAGCCTGTTCACACTGCTATCGGCTGTAGGTAATGCTGCTGGCCTTTCACCACCTGCAGGTTTCTTTGCCTGAGCGCCATTTTGTGGTTGCTCAGCATCAGCGGAAATTGCTGGAGACGTAGGCTTTGATTCGGTCTTCGGTTTTGCGCCAGGATGTTGGGCGCCCATATTCATCATGGTATACATAACCGCTAGCGCAATACTTGCAGCGGCGAGTAAGGTTACAATAATTCGTTTGTTTCTCATTGTGACACTCCAAGGCCAAGGGCTAGGCCTAAGTCAATTCGGTTTTGTAATTTCTGGGCGTGCAGCTCAACTGCCTGAGCTTGTAGGTTAAAGCGCGTGTCATATACGGAAAGTAAGTCCAAGATGTCAGCAAGGCCCTGTCGATATTGACCTTCAATGGTAGAGACGCTGCGCTCTGCATTTGCTAGCGCCACGTTGGTGTGGCTAATTCGAGCACTCAACGCAGTTTCGCTATCCAGCGCATTTTGGGTTTCCTGTACCGCCGTTAATAACGTTTCGCGATACTGCCACCAGGCATTGGCTGAGGTTAGCTTTGCATCTTCAACTTGCGCCCTTAAAGCCCCCCCTTGAAACAATGGCGCGGTCATCTGCCCAAGCAAACTCCATAAAGGGTTAGTAATCAAAGCTTGTGAGGGTGTAGAGGCATTATCAGAAAGTGATGCAGACAAGCTAATGCTTGGCAACAGGGCTTTGTAGGCCACATCGACTTCAAACTCTGTTGCTTTTAACGCATAAAAGGCCGCCTGAAGATCGGGTCTACGTGCCAGATCCTGTTTCGGTAAAGTTGTTAGCGGCAATAATACGTCAGGAAAACTAACTTGAGTGTTGAGTTCGTTTAGCGATTGGTTTTGCCTGCCTAAGAGTACGGCCAATGTGCGCTTTGCTGTTAAAAGTGCATTTTCATATTGGGCAATAGTAGCGCGAGTATTTGCACTGCTTGTACGCGCAGTATCTAAATCGTCTAGGCTTCCCAGCCCGGTGCTATAGCGCTTTAAAATAACGGCTTCGTTATTTTCTAGTACAGTTAACCGAGACTGCTCAATATTCAGTAATTGCTGCTGAGTGAGTACGTCGATATAGCTTCTTACTACGTTAGCGACCAGAGAATCTCTGGCAGACTGATAGCTGGCTCTGGCACTTGCTGCATCTAAGTTTGCTGCACTTATTCCATCGCTGATTTTTTGCCATAGGTCCAGCTCCCAACTGACATTCATGCTCGCGCTGTAGCTCGGACTGCTCGAACTAGAGCTCGTACTGGAGTTGGTATTTGAGCTGGTAGATGCACTGCTATTGGTGGTTTCACTTTTTGACGCAGAGAAGCTCGCGTCAACATTAAGGTTCCTATCCGCTTTTGCACTATCTATGGCTAATTGTGCTTTTCTAAGCGTTATTAACGACTGCTGCAGACTAGCATTAGAAGACAAGGCTTCATCAATTAAACCGGCTAAGTGAGGTAATTCTCTGATATCAATTACATCGGTTAACCTCGTGTCCGAATTCAGCAGCAAGGTTTGTGTTGATTCTTGTTGCCGTGCTTGAGACTGCCACACAACGTTGTTACCCGTTGACGACGATGCCGATTCGCTCAACGCTCTGTCATCAGTACTTGTGCATGCAGACAGCAAAATGCAAAGGGTAATGCTATTTACCGTCAGTTTTATCTTGCCCATGACTTGTGCCTATTATTTGGCGCACAGCTTACTTTCGAAGGTCTATGCGCAGCTTTTTTAAATTAACTGACACGAGTATTTCAAACGCAGGGTTAAGGTCCGGTTAAGGAAAGAGCAAGGAATTAGAAATAAATGAGAAAGGTAAGAATAAAGTATTAAAAAGGCCAGCTTAGCGCTGGCCTTTGAATGACATGTTGTGAAGATAGCTCTCAATTAAATCGCTATCTTGCCAAGTCGGTATTTACCGCAAGTATTACCGCTTATTCATCATCTTCAACTAGGGTCATCAACGATGTGTTACCACCTGATGCCGTAGTATCAATACTGATGGTTTTTTCGGTCATCAAACGCTGAATAAGGTTATCGTTATATTCCGCTGTGATAACCGGCAAAATAGCGCCTTCTCGAGATGACAGCATTGCTGTAATACGCGCAGTACGATCAGTACCTGAATCTACCACTACGCCCGACAAGTCTTCGTCCATTAGCAAGGTGTCTAGGTGTGCAAGACGTGCTACTTGGAATAATCCTTTTGGTGCGCCAGTTGATTCAAACTTGTTTTGAATTTCCACAGCTTCTTCGTAGAAAATTTCAGACACAACTGATACTACCGGGTTACCTGTTGATAGCGCGGTCACAATAGACAGCAACCAGTATTCGAAGGTTACTTCTTTATCGGCGAAACACACCAAGATTCCGCGAGGCTCTAAGTAAAGCTTGTTAGATTCACCTGTTGGGCCCGGCAAAGTTTGTGGCTTGGCAAGCTTGCGCTCAACGCTGGTTAGCTGCTGACGTGCCGTCGCAAGCGTGCGGTTCAAGTCATCAGCAAGCTCGTCAACAATGTCTACTTTCGCAATTTTTGCCAGAAGCTGACGTACCATAGAAATACGGTCATTCAACGGCGTATGACGCCACTGCACTTCTACCGCTTTCGCTTTATCCATCATTACGTGCGCACGCTCGGCAATCTTTTCATCACCGACAAGCGCTGCATCAGTACCGTCTACATCATCAATGTGCGAAGGCTTAGGTGTGGCACGTTCCATCATTAAGCGAGGCAGATAGTTAGGACCACCCGCTTTTGGACCTGTGCCAGACAATCCACGTCCACCGAAAGGCTGAACGCCAACAATAGCGCCAATCATGTTGCGGTTAATGTACACGTTACCCGCGCGGCTCTTCGCTGCTAGTTCGTTAGCACGCTCTTCAATACGCGAGTGAATGCCCATAGTTAGGCCGTAACCTGTACCATTGATTTGCTCTAGCACACTATCAAGGTCTTTCGACTTAAAGCGAACAATATGCACCACAGGGCCGAACACTTCTTTTTCAAGCACATCAATGTTCTTGATTTCATACAAGGTCGGCGCAAAGAAAGTACCGTTTTCAAAGCCTGCTGGCATTTCATTGCGATAAAGCAGCTTGGCTTTATCTTCCATGTACTCTTGGTGGTCGGTCAGGCTCTTAAGCGCCTTCTCGTCAATAACAGGGCCAACATCGGTAGCAAGCTGCGTTGGGTCACCAACGGTCAGCTCTTTCATGGCGCCAGTTAGCATTTCGATAAGATCATCAGCAATTTCGTCTTGTACAAACAATACGCGAAGTGCTGAACAGCGCTGACCGGCACTTTGGAAACCAGAGTGGATCACGTCATCAACTACCTGCTCTGGCAGTGCAGTTGAATCAACAATCATACAGTTTTGACCGCCCGTCTCTGCAATCAATGGCACCTGTTCGCCACCACGTTCTGCAAGTACTTGAGAAATTAACGTACCGGTTTGCGTTGAACCTGTGAACATTACCGCTTTAATGCGCTCGTCTGGCAGAAGGGTTTCGCCCACTTCTTTACCTGGCGATACAATAAGTTTCAATGCATCTTCTGGCAGCCCTACCGAGTGCATAATATCTACCGCACGCTGCGCAATAATGCTGGTTTGTTCAGCGGGCTTAGCAATAACAGTGTTACCTGTTACAAGTGCCGCTGCCACTTGGCCTAAGAAGATGGCTAGTGGGAAGTTCCACGGGCTAATACAAAGCACAACACCACGAGGAAGTAAGCGTTGATCTTCTGCAAGCTCTTCTGCGCGCACAGCATAGTAGCGGCAGAAATCAACGGCTTCACGCACTTCATCAATACTGTCTTGCGCTACTTTACCGGCTTCACGCATACAGATAGCGATAAGCTCAGCCATGTGGCGCTCAAGCGCATCTGCTGTTCGATTAAGTATTTCAGCGCGCTCGCTTACATCGCGTTTAGACCATGCTTCAAACCCAGCTTCGGCTTCATCTAGTGCTTTGCGCATATCATCAGGCGTAGCGTAATGGTGATAACCTACCACGTCGTTGTGGTTAGTTGGGCTAAGTACCGCTGTCGCACCTTCTGGCACTTCACCGGTCACTTTGTAGTAATCCTGCCAGCGCTCAAGTTCATGTTTAAGCGCCGTTACCGCATTGGTGTCGGTAAGGTCTAGACCACGCGAGTTATCGCGCTCTGGCGCATACAGCCCACGTGGGGTTTTGATTAACTTGTTATAACGTACTTTCAGGCGTTGTGTTTTCTCTACCGGATCTTCAAGCAAAGACTCAACCGGTTTTTCATCGTCAACGATAGCGTTTACAAACGACGAGTTCGCGCCGTTTTCAAGAAGACGACGTACAAGGTAGGCCAATAAGTCTTCGTGTTCACCTACAGGTGCATAAACACGGCACTGAATCTTATCCTGTGTTACCACCTGATCGTAAAGGGTATCGCCCATACCGTGCAGGCACTGGAACTCAAAACCTTCTTTGTCGTCACCAGCAAGCTCAACAATAACAGACGCTGTGTAGGCATTGTGAGTCGCAAACTGCGGGTAAATGGTGTCACGATACTCAAGTAAGCGGTTCGCACAGGCATGGTATGACACATCTGTTGACGACTTACGAGTAAATACAGGGAACTCTTCAAGGCCCGCTTGTTGAGTAAGCTTAATCTCAGTATCCCAATAAGCGCCTTTAACCAAACGCACCATTAGCGGACGACCTACCTCTAGGGTAAGTTCACGTAAGTGCTCTATAACGTGGATTGCGCGTTTTTGGTAGGCCTGTACGGCCAAGCCAAAGCCTGTCCAACCGTTCAGGTCTTCATCGCGAAATACAGCTTCAATAATATCTAGAGAAAGCTCTAGACGGTCAGCTTCTTCCGCATCTACGGTTAAACCGATATCGTATTCTTTCGCCATCATACACAGCGCTTTCAAGCGCGGCGGAATGTCTGCCATGGCGCGTTCGCGGTGAGAAAATTCAAAGCGTGGGTGAATAGCAGAAAGCTTTACCGAGATCCCCGGTGAACGCTTAGGACCGCGTCCGTTAGCCGCTTTACCGATTACTTTTATTGCTTTTACGTATGCATCGTAGTAACGCTCAGCGTCGCGCATAGTGCGTGCGCCTTCGCCTAGCATGTCGTAAGAATATACGTACCCTTTGGTTTCTTTCTCTTTGGCGCGATCTACCGCATCTTCAATGGTTTCGCCCATAACGAACTGACGACCCATAACGCGCATCGCAATGTTCATAGCGCGGCGAATAACAGGTTCACCTAAGCGGCCAAGGGTTTGTTTTAATAAGCCAAACTGTTCTTTCTTGCGCTTGTCGGCATAGTTCACCATGTTGCCCGTAAACAACAAGCCCCACGCCGATGCGTTAACAAATAACGACTCTGAATTCCCCAAGTGAGGTGTCCACTGTCCCTGAGACAGCTTGTCACGAATAAGCTCATCTTGAGTCGCTTTGTCTGGAACACGCAGCAAGGCTTCAGCCAGGCACATCAATACCACACCTTCTGCTGTTGATAGCGAGTATTCATTTAATAATGCGTCTACACCACCGTGTCCTTCTTGCTCTCGGCGAATTTGAAGCACCATCTTTCGTGCACGTTCCCATGCACGGCTTCGTGCACGTGGGTTTACCTCGGCAATGGGAAGAATTTGATCCACAGCCACCGACTCACTAATACGATAGTAGTCTCTTATACGCTGGCGTAGGGGTGAAGTTGTATGAAGTGTGTCGTTAATGAGCATTGCAACCCTTTCATAGAAATAGCTGTAACAAAAAGCGTTCCCGCCGTGTAAGACTGCTCACGGTTACATGGAAGCGGCTAAAAAACAAGCAAAGTCGAAACCCTGCGTTGACCTGTCGTTCTTCTTTTAACTTTATACTTTTGGATGAAGATCACGACAGTGCCAAATTTGCGCGGATGGTAGCACACAAAATCGCCCTGCCAAGCCCCTACCAGCAAAGTTTTTTTGATTATTTGTCAAGCTACGTATTCAGTGCGTTAGATGACATTTTTTAGCCTGTCGATACCGCATTAATTTTTAGTACAAAAGCGGTGAGCGATTTGCTTCTAAAGTCGAAGTAAAGCTCGTCTAAAATGGTGTTTTTTTAAACGTGATAAAAAGCGGTTAATAAAAAACCGTCTACACTTTAAAAAAACAAAAATACAAATAGATAGGTATTTGCCGATGTGGTTAAGAAAATTCAGTTTAATTCAACGTTTGGGCATTATCGTTGCCCTAATTGCGCTGTTATTCGTACTTCTTACTGCCGTTGTTTTAAACAGGCACTACGAAGCATTAAAGCAAAAGTCTTATGATGAAAATCAGCACCTGGTCGAGGTGGTTCATACCATGCTCAGTAGCTTCGCGGCGCGCACCGACGTAGACGAGGCAACCGCTAAGCAACAGGCGTTAGAGGCCGTCAAAGCGCTACGATACGACGGCAGCAACTACTTTTGGATCCAAGACCAAACGCCATCTATGGTTATGCACCCCATCAAGCCCGCCCTTGACGGTCAAGATTTACGAACCTTTAAAGACGGGAACGGCAAAGCCTTCTTTATAGAAATGGCGCAAAAAGTGAAATCGAAAGGTGAAGGTTTTGTCGATTATGTATGGCCGCTTCCCGGTGAAGAGTCACCTACCGACAAAATTTCCTACGTTAAAGAGTTCAAGCCGTGGGGATGGACAGTGGGCTCTGGTATCTACCTTACCAATCTTGAAAAAGAATTTGCTCATCTTCGCAATGTGATTGCGGTGTTTTGTCTGGTTAGCATAGTGCTAGTTGTGGTGCTTGTTTATGTGATTGGCGGCAGCATAGTGAAACCGGTTCAAGAAGTAAGTGAGCGAATGAAGGATATCTCACAAGGAGAAGGTGATCTCACCCGCTCGTTGCCTGAAACTGGCCAAGATGAAGTAACGCGTTTGGCACGCTACTTTAATGAATATACCGAAAAAATGCGCCATTCGCTGTTGGGGATCCGTGAGAATATTAATTCACTGACCCAGCAAGCAGAACTAGTGGAAACATCAAGTAAAAATAGTAACGCTCAGGCACAGACGCAGAATGAAAATATGCTTCAAGTTGCCGCTGCCATGGAAGAGATGACAACGCAGATAAATGAGGTGAGCAATAACGCAGATTCTGCAGAAAAAAGTACCAGCAGCGCGCGGGGTAACGTGCAAAACGGCGCCTCGGTTGTGGATAGTACCGTAAACGATATACGCTCTCTTACCTCTGATATTGAAAGCGTAAGTAACGCTGTTACCGAACTTGCTGCGCAGACTGAAAGCATTGGTGCTGTACTTGATGTAATCCGCGGCATTGCCGAACAAACTAACTTACTGGCGCTTAACGCTGCTATAGAAGCAGCGCGAGCTGGCGAGCAAGGACGAGGTTTCGCCGTCGTAGCTGATGAAGTGCGTACACTGGCAAGTCGAACCGGACAAAGTACCGATGAAATCCAAGCGATGATAGAAAAGCTGCAAAGTAATGCCAAAAGCGCAGTAGATGCAGTAAAAGTAAGCCAGTCAGCGTCAACCAAAACGGTAGACAACGCTATACAGGCGAATCAAAATCTGCAAGAAGCTGATCGCTTAATGACTGAAATTGCAGATATGAGTAGCGAAATAGCGCGGGCTACCGAGCAGCAAGCGGAAGCCGCTACCGAAGCGAATATGCGCATCAATGCACTGTCAGGTGCTGCTGATAGTAGCTTGAGAACGGCAGATGAATTAGCAGCTGCGAGCCAAGCGTTACGCGCAAGCTGTATAGCAATAATGGACATTGCGAACCGCTTTAAGCTTTAACGTATTTTACATTTCAACGAGCCTGCTGCGCTTTGCTGCAAAGCATTGAGAAGCAGGCTCACTTTACTGCTACCACTCCATAGCTCACGGTAATTTTCTTTTAAAAAAAGTAAACTTTGCCGAATTTTGCTTCTCTTACGTCAAGTTGTTTAAAAGCTCACATGGTTTAATCAATACACCTACCTTCTGCGTATGGAAGAAAAGACCTGAGTGCATTACACTCAGAGGCACCATAAGTGGCGGTTAATCGATTACTTTTTATTGAGCGATATACTAGCCACCAAAGTAGTGACTTATGCGCAATAAAAGCCAGACGCGCAAAAAATCAAGGAGTTGAATATGAGCAGTGGTTCAAAGGGTAAGCCTATTTTATTATGGGTTGTCGGTTTTTTCGTGTTGCTATTTTTGGTGTATTTCCTGTTCGCCAATACCATCATCAAATCTATTCTTGAGTCCAAGCTGGGCGAATCCTATGGAGCAGAAGTGAATATCGACGAGTTCGACCACTCTCTTTTTCCAACAACTGTTACGCTGAAAGGTATTGCACTCACCAACCCCACAAAGCCTACTCACAACCAAGTTTTTGTAGGCGAAGCTCATGCAGACGTTGAGCTAAAGCCACTGTTAGATGATCAAGTTATCGTAAACAATCTTGATTTACTGAAAGTGCAGTTCGATACACAGCGCGAGTCTGAAGGTGAAGTGTATCGCGTTCCAGAACGTTCTCTGTCATTTGACGAAATTAAAGCAAAAGCCAAAGAAGCCGTGCCTACGGTTGACGAACTTCTCGCCCGCAATCCACTAAAAACCACTGCTGCCATTGAAAATGCAAAGTCTGCCTACGAAACCTATGGAAAAGGTTTGAAAGATGACTATGAATCTTTACCTGATAAGTCGCGCATTGAGTACTACAAAACGCAGGTAGCCCAGCTTAAAGAAACGAACTACAAAGACCCTCAAGCCTTGGTACAGGCAAAGTCTTCATTTGATAAGTTGAAAGAAGAAATACAGGCAGACCGCGCGCTTATTAGCAATTTCACGGAAAAAGCGAGCGATGCCAAACAAGCCCTTAGTGAAAGTGTTGAAGCACTTAAGAAAGCGCCACAAGAAGATTACGCGTTGCTGAAAGGGGTAATTGCAGGTGACCAAGCGGCACTTTCTCAAGTCACTTACTTTGTGTTTGGTGACAAAGCGGCGGAATACACTGAGTACCTTATGGCAGCAATGCAAATTGTTATGCCGCTCATTCAAGGTGAAGAAAAAAGTGAAGCACCGACTGAAGTACCATCGATTTTGGTGAAAGAAGCCAATGTATCAGTGCTTTGGCAAAATGAATCTATCACCAGCAAATGGAACAACATAACAAACGTTCACGAAGTATTCGGCAACCCCACCACGTTTACTATTGAAGCAGCGGGCGAGTTACTAAAGTCGTTTACTTCCAGCGGTGAATTCTGGATTGACGGCGACGGTGTTGATGCCAGTCAAGTCTGGCAGCTAGCCGGCGTAAATATGTCTGACATTTCATTTAGCGGTAATGAAACACTAAATGCGGTGCTTAAATCAGCGCTGATGAAAACCAATGGATCGATGAAAGTCACTGATAACATGCTTACTGGTACGGGCGAAGTTGACCTTCAGCAGCTCGTTATGGAAGCAACTGGCACCAGTGATATCACCAGTGCTATTGCGCAGGCACTGCAAACGTTAACCAGCCTAAACATGACGATGCTGCTGGACGGCACGCTTTCAGACCCTGGCTTTAACATTAAGTCTGATCTGGATAATAAGCTGGCTAAAGCGGCGCTTTCACAGCTTACTGCCAGCCAAAAAGACAAGCTGGATGAATTAAACAACAAACTCAACAGCATGATAAGTAACGAACAATCATTGCTATCAGGCGAGCTTGTTGACGTAAACAGTATGCTTAGCGCGGCCCAAGGCGACAGTGCCGCCCTTCAGGAGCTGCTTCAAGCTCAACTTAACAACGTTGTTGAGCAGCAAAAAAGTAAGCTGTTTGATAAATTGAAAGGAAAATTGGGCCAAGGTGAATAATGCGCCTTTGACTCGACGCTGCTTCGCGGCATAATAAGACACAGCAGAGGTGAAGAGCCTCTGCTTTTTTTCCGCTTAACCACATTGTCAGGTGAATCTGTGTTGCAAGGTAAATGGCTTCCGATTGTATTGATAGTACTGCTTGGTCTATTGCAATACAGGCTATGGTTTGGAAAAAATAGTATTCCCGATTACTTCAACCGAAAACAAGAAGTTCACTCTCAAGCCCTTCAAAATGCCAACCTCGCTCAGCGCAATGCCCTACTTAAAGCTGATATTAGCGATTTAAAAATTGGTCTAGAAGCCATTGAAGAAAGAGCCCGAAATGAACTCGGTCTGATTAAAAAGGGAGAAACCTTCTACCGTATTTTGCCCGCAGATTCTAAGTGAAGAAAATGACATCGCCCCGCGTTGTTGCGGTTATCCCCGCAGCCGGAGTTGGCAGCCGAATGCAGGCTGACCGCCCAAAGCAATACCTCACCTTAAATGGTAAAACCATTCTTGAACACACGATTGACGCGTTGCTACAGCATCCGTTAATCGACGACGTGATCGTAGCGATAAGCCCAGGTGACGCGTATTTTGATCAATATCGGTTACGTGAAAAACCCATTCGCGTTGTAGATGGCGGAAAGGAACGTGCTGATAGTGTATTGAACGGGCTTATGTCACTTGGCGAGAATGATTGGGCACTGGTTCACGATGCCGCGAGGCCTTGTATAGAAGAGAGCGATATTTCCGCGCTGCTCGAGTTAATGAGCAGTGATGACGTTTCTGGCGGTATTCTAGCTACCCCTGTTCGTGACACCATGAAGCGGGTCAGATCTTCAACAAATGTTATTTCTCACACTGAAGACCGAGACGGTCTTTGGCACGCTTTAACGCCTCAACTTTTTCCAGCAACATTGCTAAAACGCGCGCTTCAAAATGGTTTATCACAAGGCGCGAATATCACAGACGAAGCCTCTGCCATGGAGCTTGAAGGCTACAAAGTTGCCATGGTAAGCGGAAGTCCGGCAAATATAAAAATAACGCATCCGGCCGATCTTCCTTTGGCAGAATTTTATCTTAAGCAAAAATTAAGCGCGCAAGGCCAGAACGCTCAAAACTACAGAGCTAAAAGCCACAGCGCAAAAAATCAAAAGGCACAATCATAATGCGAATTGGACACGGATTTGATGTACACAAGTTTGGCGGTGAAGGCCCCATCACAATAGGTGGCGTCAGTATCGACTATGAGCAAGGACTGTTAGCCCACTCAGATGGCGATGTATTACTACACGCACTGTGTGATGCAATGCTAGGTGCAGCGGCACTCGGTGATATTGGCAAGCACTTCCCTGACACAGACGACGCTTACGCGGGTGCAGACAGCCGCGTGCTGCTGCGTCACGTTGTCAATGTAGTAAGGGAGAAAGGTTACCGCTTAACTAATGCAGATATGACCATTGTTGCGCAAGCACCTAAGATGGCGCCGCATATTGCTGCTATGCGTGAGATTATTGCACAAGACTGCAACGTATCGCTTGACGACATCAACGTAAAAGCAACGACCACTGAAAAGCTAGGCTATACAGGCCGTAAAGAAGGCATTGCCTCTCACGCCGTTGTTCTACTGGAAAAATTATGAAGCCTTTACACACTGACCACTGGCAGTACTATTTCGCAAAACCTGTATCCACCGGTATTTTTAAATTCCAAGCCGACGATTTTCAAGTTGTAGAGGATTTGGGTTATACCCCTTGTGGTGAAGGCGAGCACCAGTTTGTATTTATTGAAAAAACCAACACCAATACCGCGTTTGTCGCTGAGCAGCTAGCCCGTTTCGTTAACCTTCCATTACGCCAAATTACCTATGCTGGTCGCAAAGACAAATACGCGGTAACGCAACAGTGGTTTGGTATTCACGCGCCGGGTAAGCCTGACTTCGACTTCAGCAACTTTGAACTGGAAGGCGTTAAAGTGCTTAAGCAAATGCGTCACAATAAAAAGTTGCGAACGGGCCAGCTTAAAGGCAATCACTTTACGATTACTTTGCGTCAGGTACTGCATCCTGAGGCCATTGAAGAGCGTCTTCAAGAAATTGAAAAACACGGTGTACCAAACTATTACGGCGAACAACGCTTTGGCGTAATGCGCTTAAATGACATGGGTGAAGTGCAACGCGGTGGAAACCTGGTAATGGCCGAGCGGATGGTAAACGGTGAAACCATCAGACACCGCAACAAACGTTCCATGGCACTTTCTGCACTGCGCAGCTGGCTATTTAATGAAATGCTTTCTGCACGCTTAGAAAAAGACATATTCGACAAGGTCACTCACGGCGACGCGCTGGTGCTTTCAGGTTCTAACAGCTTTTTCATTAATGAAGGTGGTGAAGGCTCAGAACAGCAACAAGATGCACAACGTCGTTTTAATGCCAAAGACGTATGCCCTTCAGCACCGCTGTGGGGTAAAGGAGCACTTGTTACGCAAGCTGACACACTAGCACTTGAGCAATCTGTTGCAGAGCAAAATAGTGAAGTTATCGACTTTTTAAGCCAGTGCGGGTTCGAACAAGAGCGTCGCGCGATAAAAATTTGGCCTTCACAGCTTGAATGGCAGAGTAAGGGTGATACATTTACTATCTCGTTTGCGCTTCCAAGTGGCTGCTTTGCAACCTCAGTCCTTAGAGAGTGCGTGGAAACCTTGTCGCCAATTAACAGGGTGTAAAGAGTATTGAGAAAGCGTGGCGCGCAACAGACTAAACCTCGCGTGGCTGTGGATAAGAATAAAGGAAAGTACGCAACATCATGAGAGCTTCTAGAAAAGGAGACGCGTTAGCACAACTGCTTTATAACGAGGGAATACGTTCGCAAGCAGTATTGAACGCCATTGCTGGTACGCCGCGGGAAAGCTTTTTACCCGACGCGCTGAAACATAAGGCCTATCAAAATACGGCATTGCCAATAGGTCAAGGCCAAACCATTTCGCAACCTTATATTGTTGCGAAAATGACAGAGTTGCTGCTAGATAGCCCTAATAAACCCGAGAAAGTGTTAGAAATAGGCACGGGTTCAGGTTATCAGACCGCTATTCTTGCGCAGCTTTTTGCCAAAGTATTCAGTGTTGAACGTATTAAATCATTGCAGTTCCAAGCGAAACGTCGAATGAATCAGCTCGACCTTCACAATATTGCAATGAAACACGGCGATGGTTGGAAAGGTTGGGCGTCCAAGGGCCCTTACGATGCCATTATTGTCACCGCCGCCGCTGCAAGTCTTCCACAGGATTTGTGCGATCAGCTTAAAGAAGGCGGACGGTTGATTATTCCCGTAGGTAACGAGCAACAATCGTTACTGTGTATTGATAGGATTGAAGGTGAACTAAAAACATCGACCATTGAATCGGTCCGATTTGTTCCCCTTGTAGCAGGAGAGCTAATGTGAAGCTTTTTGAGCCATGTTATGACATGGCGTTACGCTGGGCGAGACATCGTCACGCAACCAAATATTTGGGCGGGTTAAGCTTCTCAGAGTCGGTTTTCTTCCCTATTCCACCTGATGTAATGCTTGCGCCAATGGCACTGTCCCAGCCCACTAGAGCATGGCAGTTCGCTTTTATTACGACCATCGCGTCGATTTTGGGCGGTATTGCTGGCTATTGGCTTGGTTACTTTGCTTTCGATGCTTGGCTGGCTCCGCTTATCGAGAGCTGGGGGTATACCCACAAAATAGACACGGCAATGCAGTGGTTTAAAGACTACGGCGTATGGGTAGTTTTTCTTGCTGGTTTCTCACCTATCCCTTATAAAATTTTCACTGTGAGTGCTGGCTTTTTGCAAATGGCCTTCTTGCCATTTGTACTGGCATCGGCTGTTGGTCGAGGCGCACGCTTCTTTTTGGTCGCAGCACTCATGCGCTGGGGGGGCGCAGCCATGGAGCAAAAGCTAAGGCAGTATGTAGAAGTACTTGGATGGGGAGTAGTCATCCTCGCAATATTCGCTTATTTACTATTGCGATGACATGCGTAGGCCCCACCTTCACATAGGAATTTTGTTATATATTTGTGTACTCATCGGGGGCTGTGCAGGAAGAAGTGCACCCGCTCCCGTCGTTTTATTAAATAGCCAAGTTTCAGATGGAAGCGAAGAATACACAAAAAAAACCTATAAAGTTCACCGGGGAGACACCCTCTATGCGGTGGCATGGTACACGGGTAATGACTATCGCGACTTAGCAAAATACAACCAATTATCAGCCCCTTACACCATTTTCCCTGGTCAAGTTTTAAACGTCACACCACCTTCGAATGTGACTACAGCCCCCGTTATACCTAAGTCCAAGACCAATCAGTCAACAGCTCCGACCACATCAAATGTAGACAAAAGTTTGGTTGACCGCCCACAACCACAGGCGTATCGTGAAAGTGAAAAAGTTGTTAAGCCACAAAATGTTACAACTGTCAAGAAGCCGTCACAAAGCGTCAAAAAACAAACACCGACGAGTTTCCCAGACAAAGTACAAGAGTGGGTGTGGCCTGCAGAAGGTAAGGTAGTTGGAACCTTCAGTAAGTCAGAGTCAGGCAACAAAGGTATTGATATCGCTGGTGCTAAAGGCAGTAAAGTCGTCGCGGCAGCAGATGGAAAAGTTGTTTACTCAGGTAGCGCACTAAGAGGTTACGGTAATCTGGTTATCATTAAGCATACAGATACCTTTCTAAGTGCCTATGCCTACAACGACACTATTTTAGTCAAAGAACGAGAATGGGTGTCGGCAGGGCAGCAAATTGCAACCATGGGTGACAGCGGAACAAATTCGGTAAAACTTCATTTTGAAGTTAGGTATAGAGGGAAATCATTAGACCCTATGAAATACCTGCCAGCATTAAAATAATAAAAATAAATAACAATAAAAAAAGACAAAGGAGAAACGTCATAAGGTAAACCTTGTAGCAGGAGATTCATGATGGGTAAGTCAAATAAAGCCTTAGAATCAAAACCGCAAGATGACTTAGAAGTCATCGATATGCCAGCTGATATGAAAGCTGACGAAACCTTAGTTAACGACGCTGAACTAGAAAATGACGACGCCATTTTCAGTCAGGATGACCAACCTAAAAACCTGGATGCCACACAGCTTTATCTAGGAGAGATTGGTTTTTCACCACTGCTAACCGCAGAAGAAGAAGTGTATTTTGCGCGCCGCTCACTGAAAGGCTGCGAAGCCTCTCGTAAACGTATGATTGTAAGCAACCTTCGCCTTGTTGTTAAAATTGCTCGCCGTTACAACAACCGTGGGTTGGCACTTCTAGATTTAATCGAAGAAGGCAATTTAGGACTAATTCGTGCCGTAGAGAAGTTTGATCCTGAACGTGGATTCCGCTTTTCAACATACGCCACATGGTGGATACGCCAAACCATCGAACGCGCTATCATGAACCAAACGCGCACCATTCGTTTGCCTATTCATGTAGTGAAAGAACTAAACGTGTATTTACGTGCTTCTCGTGAACTTTCACAAAAGCTTGATCATGAGCCGACCGCAGAAGAAATTGCACTAGCGCTTGATAAGCCTGTTGAAGATGTCACTAAGATGTTGCGTTTAAACGAGCGCATTACCTCTGTCGATACACCTATTGGTGGAGAAAATGATAAAGCACTCCTCGACATTATTGCTGACGAGAAAGAGTTTAGTCCTGAAGAGAGCTTACAAGACTCAGATATTAAAAGTATTATTGTAACTTGGCTTGAAGAACTTAACCCTAAACAGCGCGAAGTACTTGCTCGTCGTTTCGGACTTATGGGATATGAACCTTCAACACTTGAGGATGTGGGTGCTGAAATTGGCTTAACACGTGAACGTGTTCGTCAAATTCAAGTAGAAGCACTTCGCCGTCTTCGCGATATGTTGGGTCATCAGGGTCTTTCATTAGAGAACCTGTTCGACCAAATGAAGTAGCATCTACGCGCAACGCAAAAATAAAAGTGCCAGTGTTGTGAAGCTCTCAATTTTTGAGTTTCACAACACTGGCATTTTTTTATATTAAATTGGACCTAGTTCCAATCTCTCCGTTAGTTTCGAACGAGGGTAACGAATGTGTAAGGGTGAGGATTTTTCTCATCGGCGTCATGTTCATCACGTGATACTTCCGTCCAACTTGCTGCCGCCTCATAGTCTGGGAACTGTGTATCTCCGTCAACAGTCAAATCAATATGTGTGAGATACAAAGTGTCAGCGCTATCTAAGAACGTTTGGTAAATAGTACCGCCACCGATAATCATTATTTCATCGTTATCGCTGTGCTCTGCGCTTAGCGCTTTGGCTACCTCAATCGCTGACTCTGGTGAATCTACTACCGTCGCGTCAGATAAGCTGTAGTCAGCATTACTCGTTATAACAATGTTTGGCCTGCCAGGTAATGCCCTTCCGATTGACTCATAGGTTTTGCGGCCCATTATTACGGCTTTGCCTAAGGTGATCGCTTTAAAGTGTTTTAAATCAGCCGGTAAGTGCCACGGCATATCATTATCTGCGCCTATAATTCTGTTTTTCGCCATAGCAGCAATCATCGCTATCTTCATTTCATTACCTATAAAGCCGTTTTTATTGTTGAACCGCGGCAGTATATCAATATCAGCGACCAAATGTGTATTGGCTCAAAGGGTATAGCTTTAACACCCAACAAATAGAAACAGTTATCATTTGCATTATTATTTTAACTGTTCTAGTGTGTATACAGGAGGTCGCGACAATGCAAATAAACTACCTATGCTCTAAACACGCAGATTGGGTTTACAACAACCCAGAACAGGCCCTACACGTAATGGCGCGCGATGAAATGCAAGGCACAATGCTTATGCAAAGCGGTCAGTTCAGTGACGCCATTCCATACCTTGGCTGCGCGTTTGATATCGCCGTTATTCTGCTTGAGGTAGACGGCGGTGAGAACAGTGCAATGACAGCTAAGATTATGGGCTTAACAAGCTTGCTTGAAGAGACATACTTTCATCTGAAACTGCCTCACCACCGAAACGCCATTGTCGACAGAGCTCATACTGTCATCAGCGCCTCGAACAACATCGTGAACAGCAATGTACCACTGCGCTTCGCCGTGTAGTTGCACCGATACTTATGCGCCTAACTACTTCACCTTACTTTTACTAACGCTTTAGGAGAATTCATGAAAGTTAACCTTAAACGCTCAGCTCTAATGCTATACGCCGCAGTATTTAGTTCAGGCGCATTCGCTCATGCAGGACACGATCATGAACACTGGACTAGCGGTGTTATGCATGCTCTGTTTTACGCGTCTCTTGTAGGCTGTGCAGCTGCGTGTGGCTTTGCGACTTATAAATACTTCAACGCTAAAAAGCGCTCTGCAAAGTAAGGGGTTACGAATTATGATTCATCAAATACTTTCAAAAATTCATGCCGTTAATCCCTTCCCTGCGGCTAGCGCACATTGCGACATTCCTTGCAAAATTTACGATCCGTTTTCGGCGCAGTTGGCTGCGTTGAGCGTTATTCGCTTCGTAGACCTACTTAACGAACTTGCCGAAAAAGAGACACTTACGTTCGCAGATCAAGCGCAAATGAGCCGCCTAGTAGCAGAAAAGGAAACCCATGCAGAGAAAGTAAAGCACGAAGTCAGGGTAATATGGGGCGATTACTTTAAAGCCCCTCAGTTTGAGAAGTTTCCAGACACTAACGAGCTTGTACATAAAATCATGCTGGCCGGTTCTGGGTGTAAGCAACACGTCAGCAGAGAAAAAGCTGAAGAGCTGCTTTCGTTAGTGAATGAATTTGCCGAGCGTTTCTGGGCAACCAAAGATGTCTCAACCAAAAAAGCAACGTGCCCCTATCCACCTTCTGAAGCAGTGGTTTATCCCGACCTCTAAATGTTTAAAATTTTGCGGGTCGCGGGGAGCAGCATGTTGCCTTCTCTAAACGACGGTGATTTTGTCTGTGCAATGAGATGGCCTTTTAGGTGGCTGCGTAGCGGGCAAATCGTGGTTGTTAAAAGCAGCACTTACGGCGTAATTATCAAAAGGGTAGACCAAGTTAACACCGACGGAACGTTTACCTTAACGGGCGATAACAAGGCCCACTCTGTAAGCCAAGAGGCCATGGGTAAGTTTACTCGCGCTCAATTGCTGGGAAAGGTTATCTATCATACCAGTGAGTAAGCCAGCACGATGAGGGTGCATTAGCCTAACCGCGTTACTTACAAAAAAGCTCGCACGTTGTCTTTGCAACGATGCGAGCTTTTTGTTGTTCTAATTTGCTTTAGAGCACTGGTTATCAGTAATTGTTTCGCAATTGACTGTCACTCAGCGATTGTTTCTCAACGACTGTTTCTCAGCGACTGTTTCTCAACAACTGTTTCTCAGCGACGATACTCAACTTCCACGTCGTAATCGTCTTCGTCCCAGTCGTCGTCATCTAGGTCATCTTCAAACTCATCATGAGCTTCAAGTGTATTCTTGTGGTAAGTGTCCCACTTGAATTCTACTTCTTTCTTCTCTTCTTCCTCTTCCAGTTCAGCTGGAAGAGTTTCAATGAAGTCCATAATGTCGTTACACAAAGGATCTAGGTTCATCTTTTGGAACGCAGAGATTTGATAAACTGGGCCTTCCCAACCCAACGCATCGATCACGTGCTGACAGCGTTCTTCAGCTTCTTCTTCAAGTAGTAAATCGACTTTATTAAATACTAACCAACGGGGCTTTTCTGCCAATTTAGGGCTGTATTTTTCAAGCTCTTCAATGATCGCTTTTGCATGCTCGGCAGGATCCGTTTCATCAACAGGGAAAATATCTACCACGTGAAGCAAGATACGACAGCGCTCTAAGTGTTTTAAGAAGCGTATACCTAGGCCAGCACCATCGGCAGCACCTTCTATCAAACCAGGAATATCCGCAACAACGAAGCTTCGCTGTGAATCTTGACGAACCACCCCTAAGTTAGGCACAAGGGTTGTAAACGGATAATCAGCCACTTTAGGCTTAGCTGCTGATACAGAGCGGATAAAGGTTGATTTACCTGCGTTAGGCATACCAAGTAAGCCAACATCGGCTAGAAGCATAAGCTCTAGCTTAAGGTTACGAATTTCACCTGGTGTACCATTGGTCTTTTGACGTGGGGCACGGTTCGTACTGCTTTTAAAGCGGGCATTACCTAAACCGTGAAAACCACCTTGTGCCACTTTAAGCTTTTGACCATGACGAGTCAGGTCACCTAATACTTCGCCAGTATCGCTATCAGTAGCACGCGTGCCCACAGGCACCATTACGGTGAGGTCTTTGCCTTTCTTACCGATACAGTTGCCGCCTTGACCATTTTGGCCACGCTCAGCACGGTGAAAGCGCTCAAAGCGATAATCGATCAATGTATTTAGGTTTTCATCGGCCTGTAAAAATACACTGCCGCCGTCACCACCGTCGCCACCGTCTGGGCCACCTTTAGGTACGTATTTTTCCCTTCTAAAGCCAATTGTACCGTTGCCGCCGTCACCGGCTTCAACGCGAATTTCAGCTTCATCTACAAATTTCATTTATCACTCCGGGCTGTAATGCCGTGGGTTATTAACTTATTTAATGCGAATACTAAGTTTACACCAAATTGCGCATCGGCGCTTTTGAGTCTACTCAGCATTCTAAAAAATTGAGAAGTAAAACCTTGCTCAGCGCTAATTCATTTTCAGAATATAATCGCTATTAATTAAGAACAGAAAAAGAAAGAAAGGTTTCACAAAACAAAAAACCCCGCAAGCGCGGGGTTTTTCTAAGCCTGTTCGGCGAGAAGCTTACGCGCTTACTCAGCTACGATGCTTACAAATTTACGGTTCTTCGGTCCTTTAACGTCGAACTGAACTTTACCGTCTTTTAGTGCAAACAACGTGTGGTCTTTACCGATACCCATGTTGTCACCAGCGTGGAAACGAGTACCACGTTGACGAACAATGATGTTACCAGCAAGAACAGATTCACCACCAAAGCGCTTAACACCTAGGCGTTTACTTTCTGAATCACGACCGTTTTTGGTACTACCACCAGCTTTTTTGTGTGCCATGTGTTCGTGCTCCTATTATGCGTTGATACCAGTGATTTTCACTTCTGTGAACCACTGACGGTGACCCGCTTGCTTACGAGAGTGCTTACGACGACGGAACTTAACGATTTTTACTTTATCGCCACGACCGTGTGTAACAACCTCAGCAGTCACCTTACCACCAGCAACGATTGGTGTGCCGATTTTTACGTCGTCACCGTTGCTTACCATTAAAACTTTGTCAAATTCAACCGTTTCGCCTGGGGCTACTTCGATTTTTTCAAGACGAACGGTTTGGCCTTCGGCCACACGGTGTTGTTTACCGCCACTTTGGAAAACCGCGTACATAGTTAACTCCGCTCTGCGTCCACTGACGCTTCAATTCAAAAAACAGGGCGCGAATTGTACGTGAAACATCCGTAAATCACAACCCCGATTCGCAGAAAAATAGATTATTTTTCCAACATGGGGCGAATTATGCCCCAATTGCGTATTTGATGCAGCTTCAAATGCCCAAAAACCGTTAAAAATTCACAAATTTTTTTGAAAAAACAGTAAAAATTTTTAGGTCGTATTAAATCAAAATGGAAATATTGATAGGTTAAATTACATAGAAATGCGATCCAAACAGCGCAAGATCACGCGAGCGAGATCGGCAAACGATCCCCAAATATGCATTGCGATCAGACTGCGATCGAGCTGTTGGATCCCACGAATAGGATCGTTTTTTGCGATTACTACTTCCCCACTTTGTATCTGTGACTTGGGGCAATGCTACTCCCCTAATTGAGAAACAAAGTTGCTCTTAAACACTTCGTTTTCTTCATACAAACGTCAAAAAATAGCGACTTAACAGGAAAAATTATCGAGAGCACCTATAATTGCATGTGATCGCATGATTAAGGGGGCGTACGTGCGGCAAACCGCTAAACACAGAACAGAATTTATATGAAGAACGCAGCCCCACCTTTTTCACATCTGGTTTAACCGTATTTGAGGAATTACACGTAAATGCGTTAAGCCGTCATTTTTTAAGACAATTTGGTGGATAGTACAGATGATTAAGGTACAATCGCCACCAATAATTGCCCAAGACGTAAGAGTAAGTATTTATTGCCATGCCTATGGATATAGATCAAATCCGCGCCCTGTCTAATGATGATATGCAGGCGGTCAACCAGCTGATTCAACAACAAGTCGACTCTGATGTTGCCCTAATTAATCAGCTTGGTTTTTACATTGTAAACAGTGGCGGCAAACGATTACGCCCACTTCTTACCGTGTTAAGTGCGCGGGCTATGGGAATAGACAACAACGATCACCATACCCTTGCGGCGATTGTTGAATTTATTCATACCGCTACCCTATTGCACGACGATGTGGTTGACGAATCGACCATGCGCAGAGGGCGGGAAACGGCCAATGCCATTTTTGGCAATCAGGCATCAGTATTAGTGGGTGACTTTCTTTACACCCGTTCTTTCCAAATGATGGTGAGCCTTAAACGCATGCGCGTTATGGAGATACTGTCTGAAGCCACAAACCAAATTGCTGAAGGTGAAGTGTTACAGCTGATGAACTGTAACGATCCCAGCACTACAGAAGCACGTTACTTTGATGTTATTTATGGTAAAACGGCGCGTTTGTTTGAAGCTGCTACGCAGTTAGCGGCTGTGCTGACCGACCAAAATAAGCACATTGAACACGCTATGCAAGAATACGGCAAGCACCTAGGCACAGCCTTTCAGCTAGCTGACGATATACTTGACTACATGGCTGACAGCGAAGAAATGGGCAAGAATGCGGGCGACGACTTAGCTGAAGGTAAGCCTACTCTGCCATTACTTTACGCTATGTGGCACGCAAGAAATGACGACGACAAAGCGCTTATTCAAGAAGCTATTGAACAAAGCAATGGCCTACCACACTTGACGCGGATTCAAGGCATTATGGAAGAAACCGGTGCTTTGGACTACACACGTGAATGTGCGCAAAAAGAAGTACAAATGGCCATTAACAGCTTAAACGCTATTGAAGATTCTGAATATAAAGAGGCGTTAATCGCGCTGGCACATATTTCAATTGAGCGTACAAGCTAACTAGCGATAGATAACTAATTGTCGATAAGTGATATGAAAAGGCGTGTTGTAAGCAACACGCTTTTTTTATTGGCAATTACCAATTACGAAAACTAGTTAATACCAGTCCGCATAGATAATTATTAAAAAGCTAGCCTTCGAGCATGAAACCTATCATCCCCACTAAAAAACCAAGAATACCGCCAAGCGGAGGAAGCCAATGGTTTTCCATACGAATTTGCGGTGCAATATCCTGAAACACCGAATAGAGAATTCCACCTGCGGCAAACAGCATTATACCGCTCATTACAACGGGGAACTGCGCTAGATAATAAAAGCCTAACAAGCTAAACAACGGGCCAAGTAGCGCCATTAATACAAAGATAATAATGAGTTTGGTACTGCGCTGCTTGTTCTTTGGCAACATTTCCCTATATGCATTAAACCCTTCTGGTAAGTTTTGAACTGCAATCAGTAGACCTAATAACATGGTACCTCCGCCCAACGCTGCCGTAGTACCAAGTGCGATAGACTCAGGCACAAAATCACTGAGCATGGCGGCTAACTGGCTGCCTGCGGTTTTCTTTTTCGCCAAGTAAATATCAAGGGCCATGAAAGCTAAGGCACCGCCAACGAAGCACATTATGGCCGCAAATACCGATACGTCTTTTATGCCTTCAGGTACGAGCACAAGTCCCACCGCCGAGATTAGCGCTCCTGCTCCTAACGCTAAAATGCCATGGCGTAACTCTTTTTCTAGCCACTTAGGCTGAATGCCTTGATAAGTCGCTAGAATAGCGCCTGCGGGCATAGCAAGACCTGCCACCGTTGCCATTATTAATAAACCTACAATATCGCCTTGTGGCATAACGACTCCTTTCTAACCATTACTTGTATATCTTCCTATTGATTACTACACACAGCACCATTGGTTTACAAATAATACCAGTCCGCATAGATAATTACCCACTCAACGAGAGTTAAAATGTTCGTAATCGCGGCGTGTTACCGCAGGTATAGTGGTTCTACATCGAGGTGACGCAACAAAGAGAACGTACATTTTAAAAGCGCGTAACGAAAAAGAGCAGCTTAAGGCTGCTCTTTGCATTTATAACGATGGGTTGTGTTGGCTATACACAAAAAGTCGATTAATTTAAGTCCAAATCTCGGGTCATGTTCTCGTTCTTATCGCGATGCACAATAATGTTGTCTTCAATGCGAATGCCACCAAACGGTTTGTATGCATCAATGGTATCCCAGTTAATGTACTTAGACGCAGGCGTCGCTTTAAGGTCGCGCAGTAGACTATCGATGAAGTACAGGCCCGGCTCAATAGTGAACACCTGACGGGCTTCTACCATACGCGTGCAGCGTAAGAACGGGTGATCATCAGGAGCAGGCTTAGGCGTGCCTCTGTCATCATTAACCAATCCGCCCACATCGTGTACCTGCAGCCCCAAGAAATGGCCAATGCCATGTGGGAAGAACGTGCGTGTAATGCCCATTTCCACAATCTCAGGTGGCGTTAAATTCACCATGCCGGTATCGTGAAGAATTTGCGCAATACCATCGTGGGCTAACAAGTGAATGTCTGTGTAGGCTACACCCGGCTTTAACGAATCGACTAAGGTCAGCGTTACCTTATCTACCGCTTGAATGAGGTCGCGGAACATCGCTGAATTATGAACACCTTCTTGAGCGTAAGTACGCGTAATATCTGCCGCATAGCCATGATAATTTGCACCCGCATCAATCAGAAACGAACGTGATTCTTTTGGCGCTACGGTATCACACTGCATGTAATGCAGAATTGAAGCATGCTCGTTAAGTGCCACAATACTGGTATATGGTACGTCGTTGTCACCTTGTCGGCTTGCTGCGGCATAGGCAAGATTTATATCAAACTCGCTTTTGCCTTCACGGAAGGCTTGCTCAGCGGCCTTATGGCCTGCCACCGCCAGCTTGTTAGCTTCACGCATGCAGTCAAGTTCATAGTCGGTTTTATAAGCACGTTGATAATGCAAATAATGCAACACGCGGTCTGGATTTACATTGTCAAAACCCAACGCTTTTGCCACTTCAATATATTCGCCTACATAGGCAAAACGGCTTTTATCGTAAGGCAGAAATTTCTCTACCGCATCGGCCTGTTGAAGTAGTTTAATGTCGAAGCTGTCAGTCCAAAAGTCATTTGGCTCTGGTGGCACTTTGTGCCAGAAATCTTCAGGGCGATAGAAAATAAGCGTAGGCTTGTCTACACCGTTTACCACCAGCCAACAGTTAGGATTATCAATAACAGGCACCCATGCTTTGAACTGCGGGTTTACCTTAAATGGGTAGTGATTATCGTCCAAGAAAAGACGTTTGCCCTGCCCTGAGTGAATAACTAGTCCGTCTAGCCCTTCTCGCTGTAATGCTTCGCGAGTTCTAGCTTGAAGCTCTTCGATATGCTGTTGGTAGGTTGCTTTATGTTGCGACATAGCCCCTCTTATCTTTTTAGTCGTTAGTTAGCTACTAGTGTATCACGAGGCCAGCATGACATGCATACTGGCTCAGACCGCTGTGCTGTTGTATACGTTAAGTTTCCCATACTGGTAAAATAATAACGTAATGAAAGGCGTACCCGTATACGCCTAACCTTTGATAGCTATCGCGGTGCTAGTTGCAGTGTACCTGTTACCGGATGTGTACTTACTGCATCTGCCGATGGGATCATATCGCGGGTAAGTTGAGGGAAGATATTCTCGTTTCCACCTAACTGCTGGTCGTAAATATGCTGATACGCCATCACCGCCTTCACGTAAGCACGGGTTTCTTTGTAGGGAATATTCTCAATCCAAATATCCACGGGCAGCGCTTCATTAGCAGGTAACCATTCCAACACTTTGCGCCAACCAGCGTTATAAGATGCGGACACCAGCACAGGGTTATTGTTTAACTTGTCCATTAAATAACGAAGGTACTGCACGCCGTATTCAACGTTATCGTCTACTTGAAAAAGTGTGTTACGACTTACTTTCTCTTTTGCTACATAACGCGCGGTTCCCGGCATAAGCTGCATGAGCCCTGCCGCTCCCACCGAAGAGATAGCATCGCTTCTAAACGAACTTTCGCGGCGTGCAATAGCCATAGCCAGCGACTTTGAAATGCTGTATGCCTGCGACTTTTCGCTGAATACATCATTGAAGGCCAGTGGGAATCGGCGCTCGACATCATCCCAATAGCCACTTCGCGCAAAACTGGTAATAGCTTGATCGTACAAGCCCCACTCGTACGCCAAAATGCCCGCATCGGTCACTTTCGATTCGGGTAAATGCGACAGTAAATAGAACCACTCACGGCGCGCTTCTGTGGTTCTGTCTAACCTGAAAAATTCAACAGAGCGCATAGTAGCAGGAGTTTTCGCCACACTGGCAATAGCTGCCGTGTCTCTTGGCGCTGGCGTGTGTGCGAGCGACGGAATTTCGCCTATGTGCGCACTTGCCATAAAGCCATAATAATGGCGTTCTTGAGAAAGCTCTTTATAAAGCACCGTAGCCTGCATAGTTTGACCAAGCGCTTCTAAAGCACGAGCTTTCCAATAGCGATAGTTTTCTTCTTGCTGCAAACTGGCAGGAGCGCTATCAATAACATTAACCACTTCCCGCCACTTTTTCGTGCGAAGCAAATGGGAAATATGCCAAAGCTTTACATCTTCACTGGCACCCTGCACATCAGCAAGTTCAAGCCAATGATGCGCTTGAGGAAGGCGGTCTAGCGTGTAGCTAAGCGCTATTGCTCTTCGCATAACGTGCTGCTGCGCTGGCGAGAACACGTTTTTGTCGTTGTAGCGGTTAAATACCGTGCCGGCTAAGTCAGGGTTTCGCCAAGCAAGTTTCTCGACCGCCCATACAATTACCTCAGCTTCATGCGATGCATTTTTTAGTGGAAAGAGCGCCGTTCTATTTACTCGGCCGGTGTCTCGGGTTACCGATAGCCACGCGTCAGCCAGGTATTGCTTATCACCGGGAAGTTGGCGCTTAAGATAAGAGATAATGCTTCGGTTATCTTCTTTCGCGGCAATCTCTATGCGCTTGATCACCATTTCGGGTGTCATCATGCCCGCTTTTTTCCACTTAGCAAAAAGCGGATCGCATTCATCCGGTTGCGACTGCCCGTGAAGCCATAAAGCGTCGACTTCGGACAAAATAGCTTGTTCGCTTTCACCTTCTTTTAAACGGTAATTAAGCGCAATACAGGTTAGCCTTGCGCCCATACCTGGGCGATAATTGTCTAAAAAAGTGCTGCGATAATCGTTCTTAGCAAGGTAATTAAGCCATTTATAACGCACACCGTAGCTTACCGGCTGACCATTGAAATCTTCCAGAAACTGCTTAACCTCGCGCTTTGTTCTTATTGACATCGTGCGCTCTAGCTTGAGTCTAAGTAGATAAGGATAAAGCGGATAATGCGCCAGTTCATAAATGTCGTTATCGAGGCGCTGAACGCTTCGCTTCGAATACGTTAACAGCTTTTTTTCAACTTCTAGATAACGAGCGCGATCCTTTTCGAAAATATCTTCGGGTAGTGTTAAAGGCTGTGTAGCCCATGCGCCGATAGAGAAAAATGAAGAGAGCGAGCAAACAAATGCCCCCACAACGGTGGCGAACAATTTATTGTTTTTTGTCAGCGAGCGCTGACCTAACCACGAACTAAAATAAAAACCAGACACAATAGAACTCCTACCCTGCTCTACACTCGAACGCTTATGAGCGCTGGCAAATTTGCCGAATCGAGCTGATTGTAAAATGTTGCTGAAAAAGCAGCATTGCGACTGATCCACTACGTTCGTTTGATAAACGAAGGGAAAATTTCAGCCTGGCTCCTTGCCAAAGAAGATGTTGTGCCAGCTGTCGTTAGCTATGCTTTACACACATAGTTGACATGATTGTAGATTATTCTTTTGCTGGATTGGCGCTTTGCGTCAATAACGCTCATTATACAACCACCAATGGCGAAATGAAGCTTGAATTCGATATTTACACTTGAATTTAAGTCATCCGACCACTACCTTAGACAAATTGAAACGCTTGTTTGATTTTTTGTTGAAATTTTGTGTGGCTTTGTAAAGAATCTAGCCACCCTAACGCGTTAGTGAATGCATACGACCCTACAAATTAGTTGGATTACTTCACTAACATCCTGGCCAATGCCGAAGGAGATGATAATGATATACACAGGCAAAAGTCTTTCCGTCAGCCTGTTAGAAGACGGCTTTGCTGAGCTGGTATTCGACGCCCAAGGTTCAGTAAACAAGTTCGACCGCCAAACGGTGAGTGAACTTGACGAAGCAACTCAAGCCCTACTTGCTAAAGGCGATGTTAAAGGCTTAGTAGTACGCAGCGCAAAACCTGCCTTTATCGTAGGTGCTGATATCACCGAGTTCACTGGTCTATTCGCCATGGACGATGCAGAAGTACTACAGTGGGTTGCCAATACATCACAAGTATTCGACCGCTTCGAAGACCTACCTTTCCCTACCATCGCTGCAGTTAACGGCTTCGCTCTAGGTGGCGGCTGTGAAATGGCATTGGCGTGTGACATGCGTATTGCAGACACTACTGCTTCAATTGGTTTGCCAGAAGTTAAACTAGGCCTAATGCCTGGTTTTGGTGGTACGGTTCGTCTACCTCGCCTTATTGGTTCAGACAACGCCCTTGAGTGGATGACCACTGGCCGCGACAGAAAAGGCGCGAAAGCCCTTGCTGAAGGCGCAGTTGATGCCGTTGTTGCACCAGAAGCACTTGTTGAAGGTGCGCTTTCAATGGTGAAAGACGCCGCTGACGGTAAATTTGACTGGCAAGCGCGTCGTGCGGTTAAGAAAGCCCCACTACAGCTAAACAAAAACGAAGCCATGATGAGCTTCAGTACTGCTCAAGCTATGGTATTTGCGCAAGCTGGCAAACACTACCCAGCACCGCACAAAATGGTTGAGACTGTTCAAAAAGCAGCGGGCCTAGACCGTGAAGGTGCACTTAAGCTTGAAAATGAAGGCTTTGTAGCGTTAGCGAAAACAGACGCTGCGAAAGCGCAAATTGGTATTTTCCTAGCCGACCAGCTAGTTAAAAGCAAAGGTAAAAAGCAAGCGAAAGCAGCGACTAAGCAATCTAAGCTTAACGCTGTGCTAGGCGCAGGCATCATGGGCGGCGGTATCGCATACCAAAGCGCTGTGAAAGGCACGCCAGTTATCATGAAAGACATTAATCAAGGTGCACTAGACCTTGGCCTTTCTGAAGCAGCGAAAATTCTTGGTAAAGGCATGCAGCGCGGTAAAGTAGACGCGACTAAAATGGCGCAAACACTTAACGCTATCACGCCTACCCTTGAGTACAGCACGCTTAAAGATGCTGACCTTGTTATTGAAGCGGTTGTAGAAAACCCGAAGGTAAAAGGTATTGTGCTTAAAGAGGTAGAAGACAACGTAGCGGACGACGCTATCATTTGTTCAAACACTTCTACTATCTCTATCAACCAGCTAGCTGAAAGCCTAGACAAGCCAGAGCGCTTCTGTGGTATGCACTTCTTTAACCCAGTGCACCGCATGCCGCTTGTTGAAATTATTCGTGGCGAAAAAACCTCTGAAGAAACCATCAATGCAGTAGTAGCCGCTACCCTTAAAATGGGCAAAACCCCAATTGTGGTTAACGACTGCCCAGGGTTCTTGGTAAACCGCGTATTGTTCCCATACTTTGCGGGCTTCAGTAAGCTGCTTATCGACGGCGCTGACTTTGTAGCGGTTGATAAAGTAATGGAAAAAATCTTCGGCTGGCCTATGGGCCCTGCTTACCTAATGGACGTTGTAGGTATCGACACGGGCGATCATGCAGCAGACGTAATGGCAGCGGGCATTCCAGAGCGTATGGCTCGTCTGGACAACGACCCCGTAACACTGTTCTACAAAGAAGAGCGTTTAGGTCAGAAGAACGGTAAAGGTTTTTACAACTACGGTGTTGATAAGCGCGGCAAGCCGTCTAAAACACCTGCTGAAGAAGCATATGCACTAATGGCGCCACACGTAGCTGAGAAGACAGACTTTGAAGCTGACGACATTATTGCACGCCTTATGATCCCTATGGCAAACGAAGCGATTCGCTGCCTTGAAGAAGGCATTGTAGATAGCGCAGCTGAAGCAGATATGGCGCTACTTTACGGCTTAGGTTTCCCTCCATTCCGCGGTGGTATTTTCCGTTGGATTGAAACCATTGGCTTGGCGAACTTTGTTGCTATGGCAGACAAGTACGCTGAACTTGGTCCTATTTATCAGATCTCAGACGGCGTTCGTGAAATGGCCGCTGCTGGTAAATCCTATTTCGCATAAGACCCGGAGGAAAAACTAATGAAAGAAGTGGTCGTAATCGATTGCGTACGTACCCCTATGGGTCGTTCAAAAAACGGTGTTTTCAGAAATGTGCGTGCAGAAGACCTATCTGCTGCGCTAATGACTGCGCTACTAGAGCGTAACCCTGGCGTAAACCCAGCGGAAATTGAAGACATCATTTGGGGCTGTGTTCAGCAAACTAAAGAACAAGGCTTCAACGTTGCACGTAACGCGCAACTACTCACAAAAATTCCACGCACAACTGGCGCGGTAACGGTAAACCGTTTATGTGGTTCATCAATGCAAGCCCTTCACGATGCAACAAGCGGCATCATGAGCGGTCGTGGTGACATTTACATGATTGGTGGTGTTGAGCACATGGGTCACGTACCGATGAACTACAACATCGACTTCCACCCTGGTCTTGCTAAGTACACCGCGAAAGCGTCGGGCATGATGGGTATGACAGCCGAGCTACTTGGCCGTCAAAACGGTATTACTCGTGAGCAACAAGACGCATTCGGTGCGCGTTCGCACCAGCTAGCGCACAAAGCACACCTTGAAGGCCGCTGGGCTAATGAGATTGTGCCTGTTGAAGGTCACGATGCAAACGGCGTATTAAAGCTAATTGACTACGATGAAGTAGTTCGCCCAGAGAGCACTGCTGAGAGCATGGCGGCACTTCGCCCAGTGTTCGACCCAGTAAACGGTACTGTTACTGCGGGTACATCTTCTGCGCTGTCTGACGGTGCATCAGGTATGCTACTTATGTCAGCAGACCGTGCGAAAGAGCTTGGCCTAACGCCTCGTGCGAAAATTCGCTCGATGGCAGTGGCTGGTTGTGATGCGGCAATTATGGGTTACGGCCCAGTGCCAGCAACACAAAAAGCGCTTAAGCGCGCTGGCCTTACTATGGACGATATTGAACTTGCTGAGTTTAACGAAGCGTTCGCAGCACAGGCGCTATCATGCATTAAGCAACTAGGTTGGATGGACCACCTTGATACTAAGATTAACCTTAACGGTGGTGCAATTGCACTTGGTCACCCACTAGGTTGTTCTGGTTCACGTATCTCAGGTACGCTTATCAACCTAATGGAATCACAAGACGTAAGCCTAGGCTTAGCGACTATGTGTATTGGTTTAGGTCAAGGTATTGCTACCGTATTTGAGCGTGTATAAGCGTTAAAATAAGCGCTTTTAAAGCTAAATATTGAAAAGGGCCTTCGGGCCCTTTTTTGTTGATTCTAATTACTTTTCAGATTACTTCAAAATACGAGATAAAGGACTGACCACCCCCTGCGCACCTTGCTGAAGCACGTGAGTATAAATTTGCGTGGTCTTTACGTCTGAATGACCTAACTGTGTTTGCACCGTTCTAATATCAGCGCCCGATTGCAGCAAATGGGTTGCAAAAGAGTGGCGCAGTGTATGAGGCGTAACTTTCTTTTTAATGTCACAAGTTTTTGCCGTGTTTCGTATTGCTTTTTGTATACTCGATTCATCAATATGATGTCGTCGCACTCTTTTACTTTCAGGATCGATAGATAATCGAGAAGAGGGAAATAAATAATGCCAGCCTAACTCTCTGGGCGCGTTTTTGTATTTCAAACGTAATCGGTGAGGTAGATAAACGCCTACGTACTTTGGATTTTCTAAATCAGCCGCCAAGAAGTTTTCTACCATAGCGATTTGTCGTGTAAGACTTGGTTTTAATTCCGCAGCCAACGTTACAATGCGATGCTTACCGCCTTTCCCATCCCAAATGCGAATAGCGTTGTAGTCAAAATCAATGTCTTTAACTCGTAGCCTAACCGCTTCCATTAGCCGCAAACCACTTCCGTACAATAAAGATATTGGTAACTTTAGGTTGGCAGGAATTTGCTCAAAAAGAGAAACGACCTCTTCCTGCGTTAATACAACTGGAAGCTTGGCTTGCCTACGACTTGAAACAAAGTTGAGTTCGCATGAAAGTGGGCGCTCTAATATATCGCGATATAAGAACGCCAATGCATTTAACGCACTCGCCTGAGTGGCCGGAGCCACATTTTTAGCGTTAACTAGGTGAGACAGAAACACTTCAACTTCTTTGTCTCCCATTTCAGATGGGTGCTTATTATTATTGAAGCGAATAAAGCTAATTATCCATTTACTATAGAGTTCAATCGAACGCTTCGCATAGCGACGGTTTTGCATGTGCTCTATCACCATTTGCATGAACATTGATTTCATTTTTTTGATTTTAATTACTGTAAATAAATACAGAATTGCGGTTTTTGACTCGTCCGTAAAATAAAAAGGAAAGATTCCGTACTTAAGTACAGTATTTTCAGATACTAAGTGTAGGTTATTGATGGAAGTGTATTTACGTGCGAAAGTGATAAAACTAGAAATGTGATATACGGAAACTATCCACTTTGCATAAAGGATTTTTTCCTTACACTAAATTGTTATAAGCCAAGAGGTTTTAATGGAATTTAAAGACCTACCACTACATGATGGATTAGTAAAAACCATTTCAAAAAATTGGTCTGGTAAGTCAGCTGAGATTTTCTTAGATTGCTTCTTAATGCCAAACCAAAGTGCTCAGCCATGTTCATTAACGTTTTCCGGCATTTCCTCAATTAACGTACCAATGGCTACACCTTGGGTGTGAATCTAACTCTATTAATATGGCAAGGGTTCAAAACAACATTTTTCAAATTGAATTACAAAGTGGTGACACATTGCAACTTGAGGCAACAGCTTTTGACTTCGAAACAATTGGCTTATAACAACTCAATTAACTCGCTCACTCCGTTCGCTGGGACGCATACACGCGGGGCGGCTTCGCCATTATGCCCCACGTGTCTGCGCCCGTTATTGAAAAGTTAGGTGCCAAGAGGGAAATATGGAACCTTTGAAGATTTTAAGGCAGGCAACTGTACTTCTTGTTATTCAATTAACTCTTGGCTTCTTTGTTGATTTAGGCGTGAGCACCATTGGGTCAACTTCACAATTAGACACTTATTACCTTACTATTAGTTACTTAGCGTCATTTGTATTCTCAACGTTACTCTTGGCATTTTTTGCATCAAAACAGCACCAGAACGTAGCTATCCATATTTATAGCGTTTCATTGTCTGCTCTTGTTGCTGGACACTTTATTCTATTTCTTATAGCTAAAGTTGGCGTACCTGCACAGTTGTTAATTTTGGACTTTGTATTCTCATTGCTAGTTGCTAGCATCGCAATCAGTATTGGTAAGTTGATCAAAACAAGGAAGTATCAGCATGGCACCTAACAAAAAAATTAAGTCACTCACTCCGTTCGCTGGGACGCATACATGTGGGCTGCTTCGCATTATAGCCCACATGTCTGCGCCCCTTATTTAAAAGTTAGGTGCTCTCATGGATATAATAGAAATGGAGTTTCAGGATAGGTTGCCCTTTGGTTTTTCACTCCTCTGTAAAGTAGAAAACGAATTAGTGGGCAAG
>NZ_VTYM01000061.1:0-2591 GCF_013113925.1 Alteromonas sp. 07-89-2
TAGTTAAATCAACGTATAACGTGTTCATAGCTTTTACAGCAGTCTCACTACTCGGTTTAACTTTAGGAATAGAAGCGCATTCTCATGAACAACAACGTGAACACAGATTTCTCTTTTACTATTAACAGCGTTCAGTTTAATGAAGATTATCGCCCTTCAGACAACACACGCATCACCACCAACTTCGCCAATTTAGCTCGTGGTCAACGCCGCAAAGAAAATTTGCGCGATGCACTAAGCATGATAAACAACCGCTTTAATGCACTGGCTAGCTGGGATAATGAAAGTGGCGATCGCTATGCCGTCGAACTTGAAATTGTGTCGGTAGATATCGACGTTGAGGGTAACGGCAACACATTCCCAACTATCGAAATCTTACAAACCAATATCATTGACAAAAAAACGGGCAAGCGTACCCAAGGTATTGTGGGAAATAACTTCTCGTCTTATGTTCGCGATTATGACTTTAGCGTTCGCCTCTCTAATCACAATCGCGGCCAGTCTTCGTTCAGTGTCCCTACCGATTTTGGTGATCTGCACGGAAAGTTGTTTAAGTATTTCGTTAATTCAGAAGCCTATAAAGCACATTTTTCAAAACTGCCGGTCATTTGTTTAAGCGTTTCCGACAATAAAACCTACCGTCGAACAGAAAATCAGCACCCCGTTTTAGGTGTTGAATATCAGCCTAATGAATCATCACTAACTGAACAGTATTTCAAGAAGATGGGCTTAAACGTGCGCTACTTCATGCCACCAAACAGTGCTGCTCCTTTTGCATTTTATTTCTTTGGTGATTTGTTGAACGACTACACCAATTTGGAGCTTATCAGCACTATTGCCACGATGGAGACCTTCCAAAAAATTTATCGCCCTGAGATTTATAACGCTAACGCCCAGGCAGGTTTAAGCTACAAACCAAACTTGAAAAATAGCGATCACTCAGTGACTCGCATTGTTTATGACCGTGAAGAGCGGACTCATCTAGCCGTTGAACAAGGCAAGTTCGTAGAAGAGAACTTTATAAAGCCTTATCAACACAAGTTAGCGCAATTCACAGCAAGCTACGCTTGTTAAGTTCATTTAGATACTTGCGATATTCAAACCGCACATGTTGCGACTACAAAACTATGATAAGGGCAGCACGTTCTGCCCTTCGCGCATCCATACAAATTATCGATTAGAAGAAAGCGAATCACATGAAAAAACTACTCCCCACTTCAATTGCAGGCAGTCTTCCAAAACCATCGTGGCTTGCACAGCCTGAAACCCTGTGGTCGCCTTGGAAGCTAGAAGATGAAGCATTAGAGGAAGGCAAAAAAGACGCGCTTCGCGTTACGCTTCAGGAACAAACTCTATCAGGCATCGATATTGTGTGTGACGGTGAGCAAACCCGTCAGCATTTTGTAACTACCTTTATTGAGCACCTAGACGGTGTTGATTTTGAAAACCGTAAAACCGTACGTATTCGCAATCGCTACGACGCTAGCGTACCTGTCGTTACCCAAGCTGTTACACGGCCAAAATCAGTGTTCGTTGAAGACGCAAAGTTCTTAAGGAGCCAAACCGATCAGCCCATAAAATGGGCGTTACCTGGCCCTATGACGATGGTTGATACGCTGTACGACGACCATTATAAAAGTCGCGAAAAGCTTGCGTGGGAGTTTGCCAAAATACTAAACCAAGAGGCAAAGGAGCTTGAGGCTGCTGGTGTAGACATTATCCAGTTTGATGAACCTTCGTTTAACGTATTTTTCGATGAAGTCAATGAATGGGGTATTGCCGCATTAGAAAGAGCCATTGAAGGGCTTAAATGCGAAACTGCGGTACACATTTGCTACGGATATGGCATCAAAGCGAATACCGACTGGAAGAAGACATTGGGCTCTGAGTGGCGACAATATGAGGAGAGCTTTCCTAAGCTAGCAAAATCCAATATTGATATGGTTTCTCTGGAGTGCCATAACTCTCATGTACCAATTGAGCTAATCTCGCTTCTTAAAGGCAAAAAAGTGATGGTGGGCGCTATTGATGTTGCAACTGACACAATAGAGACACCAGAAGAAGTAGCAGCTACATTACGTGAAGCATTAAAGTACGTGGATGCCGACAAACTCTACCCTTGTACAAACTGTGGTATGGCCCCTCTTTCTCGACAGGTTGCTCGAGGCAAGCTTGAGGCGCTCAGCGCTGGCGCTGAAATAGTAAGGCAGGAATTAGCTCAGAAGCTCAGTGCTTAATACGCCTCAAAACTTTTGTTAAGCAAGAGCATTTTGAAAGCGCACTAAAGCCCACATCAACGTGGGCTTTTTTATTTCTAGCGGTTAAAAAGAGTATCAGCGTTATTCTCATCTTTTCGACCTTATTTAAGGTTAACTCCCCCACATTATTTATAGTTTCCACAGAATCAAGGATAATTAAAAACATCATAAAGAAATAAGAGAGAAAATATAACACATAGAGAAGTAACGAATATTTAACTTATGAGCAACATTAGTAATTACCTGATTTAAAACAGCGACAAAACAACTATTATTCACGTTAAAAAAGAAACTTTAATATACACGGTTTAAATTCTGTCTCTTATACACATC
>NZ_VTYM01000062.1:0-2640 GCF_013113925.1 Alteromonas sp. 07-89-2
ACTTTATACTATGTTTCTGTTCATTAAAAAAAGAACTACAATGTATAATAATATCAATAATGTAGGGCTAGCATATGCGTATTACTTTGACGCATCTACATTACTAATTATGAATAATAGGGCGCTTTGTGCAAATTTCTGCAGCTAAATTTACTCCTAAAGTAATTACCAAACATTTAATAGAGCAGACAGAATTAGTTCAGCATTTAACTGCAAAACCGTTACGTAATGTAGCGATAGTGCAAGGGCTTGCTGGTTATGGTAAAACAACCTTACTTTTACAATACCTTGCTTGGTTACAAGCAAAAAAAGCCCGCACAATTTGGATTAATTTAGAAAAAGCTGACAATGATATATCACGTTTATTGCAAGTGGTTAGTGAAGCTAGTAATGCATCAGTATCGGGCTCGAGTAAAGTAGCTACAAAAGAAAACCCACATAATACTGACGACTTAAATGTATTGTTGTCGGCTATTGCTGATAATGAACAGCCTTTTTATCTTTTTCTTGATAATTTTGACGTAATAACAGAACCGTCAACGTTAAGTATTTTAAGTGACGCCCTTAATCATTTAAAAAGTCATCAGCAAATTATTATTGCTTCTCGCACTGCGCCAAAGCTTGCTTTGTCAAAATTGAAAATAGCAGATAACTTAATAGAGGTTTCAACATCGGAGCTAAAATTTAGCTTTGAGCAAACTAAAGTATATTTTTCTCGTTTTGGTGATATTCAACTAAATGAAGAACAAATATGCAAATTATATGAATTAACCGATGGCTGGCCTGCAGCATTAAAGCTGTCTACTTTTTTGATCAAACAACCAGAGCAACTTAGTCAACTGACGGTAGACGGAAAAGTTACCAGTGAGCTGTTTGATGATTATTTAATTGAAAACATTTTTAACCACAAATCTGCTGAACAACAAGAGTTTTTAGTAAAGACATCAATTCTGTCAGAGTTTAATTTGCCACTTTGCCAGCATTTATTAGCTGACACTTTTTCCGCTGGAAGAGCAGCGACAATGCTAAATGAAGATCTTGAAGAGTCGATATTGATTGAGTCAACCAATCAACAACAATCTTGGTTAAGTTATCACCAATTGTTTGCAAGCTTTTTAATTAAACTATTAAAACGAGATTATGCAGAACAGGTAGAGCCATTGCACGTTAAAGCGGCAAAGTGGTTTAAAGAAAATAACAGGCCAAGATTAGCAATAGAGCATGCTATAGCTGGTAATGCCAATGAACTTGCCGCTCAAATGATGGATGACTTTGCTCTACCTATGTTAAGAAAAGCGCAGTTTAATACATTAGCTGATTGGACAAATAGCATTTCTTCTGAGTTATTAAATCAACATATTAATTTGTATTTAGCAAAAACATGGGCTGATTTATTTTATAAACGCACATTATTGGTTGAGAAGGATATTTCTCAAATTAGTGAGTGGCAAAAGGCTAATAAGTTAACTAAAGAGCAGCAGCGTATTTTTACGTCTTTAAAAATATCGTTTAGCATAATGTCTGACAATAATGATGAGACGCTAAACGTAGTACAAGCATTGTTGGCTGATAATCAACCTAGTAACCATTCATTGGTTAGAATTGGTTTTTATAATATTCAAGCGTACATCCATTTAAGCCAAGCAAAATTTGAAGATGCAAGAATTGATGGTATGAATGCGTTGGCGTTAACGCAATTTATGGGTAAAAACAAATCATCAGATAATGTTTTTTTTACCGTAACTTATGCTCATGCCGTTCAAGCTTTTGCTCTATTATTGCAAGGAAAACTTAAAAGAGCACTCGCAGTAGCTGAGCAAGGGCTTAGAGATTTTTATCAGCAAGACTTTATTGAGTCAGCAAATGCTTATGGCGTACTTCCAGCGTATACAAGTTTACTATATGAAACGAATAAGTTAGATGACTGCGAAACTATTCTTACAAGAAACCTCTCGTTAATTAGGCAGTTTGCGTTACCAGAATGGTTAGCAGTAAGTTATTTATGCTTGGCGCGAATTCATTTGGCAAAAAATAATACTAATGATGCTATTAAAGTAATTGAGACACTTGAACAGATAGGTTATTCCGATCATTTACCTCGACTTTCGGCTATTGCGCGGTGGGAGCTGGTGAGGATCCACCTTAATAATGGTGAGGTCATATTAGCAAACGACATTGCTGAACGTATTAGTAGCGAAAATTTAGTGGTTAAAAAAGCGCAGTGCTCAATCGCTGCAGACAATGAGGCTGATACTATTACCAGCATTCGACTTTTGTTAGCAAACCAGCAATACAAGAAAGCGTTAAAGCAAATAGCTGATGCAATCGAGCAGTCGCAACCTAATCGCCATTATCGCATATTAAAATTAGAAGTTTTAAAAGTAGTTGCGTTAAAGCAGAGCAATGAACATAGACAAGCATTAAGGCTGCTAACTAAATTAGTAGCTCAAGGCCAAAATGAAGGGTTTGTTCGGACGTTTGTTGATGAAGGCGAAGTGATTAGCGAGCTATTAAAAGAGTTATACCAAACCTTAGATGTACTAGCTCAGACTTGATCTGACAGTTACCCGTTTTTTCAGGTGTCGCTGTCAGTTTAGATTTGAGCTAGATTCTTCTCAGCCCAAGTCCGTTTCCCATCGA
>NZ_VTYM01000063.1:0-2608 GCF_013113925.1 Alteromonas sp. 07-89-2
TTGGGCGTTGTATGGTTAAGCCTCTCGGGCAATTAGTACAGGTTAGCTTAACGCCTTACAACGCTTCCACACCCTGCCTATCAACGTCATCGTCTATAACAACCCTTCCAGAACTTAAAGTTCAGGGATGACTCATCTTTGGGCCGGCTTCCCGCTTAGATGCTTTCAGCGGTTATCCGTTCCGAACATAGCTACCGGGCAATGCCATTGGCATGACAACCCGAACACCAGCGGTTCGTCCACTCCGGTCCTCTCGTACTAGGAGCAGCTCCCATCAATCATCCAACGCCCACACCAGATAGGGACCGAACTGTCTCACGACGTTCTAAACCCAGCTCGCGTACCACTTTAAATGGCGAACAGCCATACCCTTGGGACCGACTTCAGCCCCAGGATGTGATGAGCCGACATCGAGGTGCCAAACACCGCCGTCGATATGAACTCTTGGGCGGTATCAGCCTGTTATCCCCGGAGTACCTTTTATCCGTTGAGCGATGGCCCTTCCATACAGAACCACCGGATCACTATGACCTACTTTCGTACCTGCTCGACGTGTCTGTCTCGCAGTTAAGCTAGCTTATGCCATTGCACTAACCTCACGATGTCCGACCGTGATTAGCTAACCTTCGTGCTCCTCCGTTACTATTTGGGAGGAGACCGCCCCAGTCAAACTACCCACCAGACACTGTCCACATTCCCGATAAGGGAACAATGTTAGAACATCAAACATACAAGGGTGGTATTTCAAGGACGGCTCCACACAATCTAGCGACTGTGCTTCAAAGCCTCCCACCTATCCTACACATGTAGGTTCAATGTTCAGTGCCAAGCTGTAGTAAAGGTTCACGGGGTCTTTCCGTCTAGGTGCGGGTACACAGCATCTTCACTGCGATTTCAATTTCACTGAGTCTCGGGTGGAGACAGCGTGGCCATGGTTACACCATTCGTGCAGGTCGGAACTTACCCGACAAGGAATTTCGCTACCTTAGGACCGTTATAGTTACGGCCGCCGTTTACCGGGGCTTCGATCAAGAGCTTCGTCCGAAAACTAACCCCATCAATTAACCTTCCGGCACCGGGCAGGTGTCACACCCTATACGTCCTCTTACGAGTTTGCAGAGTGCTGTGTTTTTAATAAACAGTCCCAGCCACCTGGTCACTGCGGCCTCCATTTGCTTACCACGCGAAGTGTTCACAAACAGAGGCGTACCTTCTCCCGAAGTTACGGTACAATTTTGCCGAGTTCCTTCACCCGAGTTCTCTCAAGCGCCTTAGTATTCTCTACCTGACCACCTGTGTCGGTTTGGGGTACGGTTCATATAATCATAAGTTTAGAAGCTTTTCCTGGAAGCAGGGCATCAACAACTTCACTCCCTTGGGAGCTCGTCTCGTGTCTCGGCCTTGAAAACCCGGATTTACCTAAGTCTTCAGCCTACTCACTTTCACTTGGACAACCAACGCCAAGCTTGCCTAGCCTTCTCCGTCCCTCCATCACTGATTATATAAGTACGGGAATATTAACCCGTTTCCCATCGACTACGCATTTCTGCCTCGCCTTAGGGGCCGACTTACCCTGCCCTGATTAGCATGGGACAGGAAACCTTGGTCTTCCGGCGTGGGAGTTTTTCACTCCCATTATCGTTACTCATGTCAGCATTCGCACTTGTGATATGTCCAGCAAGCTTTACAACTCACCTTCATCCACTTACACAACGCTCCCCTACCCAGCATGTAAACATGCTGCCGCAGCTTCGGTATATTGCTTAGCCCCGTTACATCTTCCGCGCAGGCCGACTCGACTAGTGAGCTATTACGCTTTCTTTAAAGGGTGGCTGCTTCTAAGCCAACCTCCTAGCTGTCTATGCCTTCCCACATCGTTTCCCACTTAGCAATATTTTGGGACCTTAGCTGGCGGTCTGGGTTGTTTCCCTCTCCACGACGGACGTTAGCACCCGCCGTGTGTCTCCCGGATAGTTCTCATTGGTATTCGGAGTTTGCAAAGGGTTGGTAAGTCGGGATGACCCCCTAGCCTTAACAGTGCTCTACCCCCAATGGAATTCGTCCGAGGCTCTACCTAAATAGATTTCGGGGAGAACCAGCTATCTCCCGGTTTGATTGGCCTTTCACCCCCAGCCACAAGTCATCCCCTAACTTTTCAACGTTAGTGGGTTCGGTCCTCCAGTTGATGTTACTCAACCTTCAACCTGCTCATGGCTAGATCACCGGGTTTCGGGTCTATACCTAGCAACTAAACGCGCAGTTAACACTCGCTTTCGCTACGGCTCCGTTATTCACTTAACCTCGCTACTAAATATAAGTCGCTGACCCATTATACAAAAGGTACGCAGTCACCACACGAAGTGGCTCCCACTGCTTGTACGTATACGGTTTCAGGTTCTATTTCACTCCCCTCACAGGGGTTCTTTTCGCCTTTCCCTCACGGTACTGGTTCACTATCGGTCAGTTAGGAGTATTTAGCCTTGGAGGATGGTCCCCCCATATTCAGTCAAGATAACACGTGTCCCGACCTACTCGATTTCACTGTAAAGAATCCGTCGTGTACAGGGCTATCACCTTGTATCGCTCCTCTTCCCAAAGGATTCCACTA
>NZ_VTYM01000064.1:0-1826 GCF_013113925.1 Alteromonas sp. 07-89-2
AAAATACTTCAACGAGAAGCCGGATATACGGACGCAAACCATTTTAGTCAAAACAGCATGTTTACTCTTGCAATAATGGGGGAGACCATATACAGGCCCTAGGAAAGGGTTTCAATTTGTTTTTGTTTGGGTAGTTGTTTTTGCGTAGCTGAACTCCCGGCGGTAGCAATAACGACTAAAGCCACTGCAAACCATTGTGAAAGCGTGAGGGTTTCATCAATAATGATGAACGCCGCTATGGCTGCAACGGCAGGCTCAACACTCATCATAATGCTGAAGGTTTGCTTAGGCATATTGCGCATTGCACTCATTTCTAACGTATACGGGATAGCCGACGAGAATACGCCTACAGCGAACCCGATGAAAATAGCCTGTGGCGAGAGTAAGGCGATACCTTGACTAGCAACGCCAATAGGCACTACACAGATAGCTGCTACTAGCATGCCTAATGTTACCGTAACACCGCCAGAACCTTCGTTGCCTGTTTTGTTTCCAAATACGATGTAACCGGCCCAAAACGCTCCGGCTGTAAGGGCAAGAATAACGCCGACGGGATCTAAGCTCTCGGCCGACGCGCCGCCAATATCGGGAAGCAGCAAACAAACGCCTGCAACGGCTAAAATAGCCCAAGCAAAGTCTCTCTTTTTTCTGGCACTAAAAAATGCCACAGCCAATGGTCCGGTGAACTCAAGCGCAACACCTATGCCAAGGGGAATACGCTCAATCGCAAGATAGAAGATGATATTCATTGCGCCTAAGCAAGCGCCGTAGAAAATAACGTTACGCCATCCTTTCGCACTCAAGCGCGCTCTCCAAGGCCTAAAAATTATTGTTAACACCAACGCGGCAAAAAACGCACGAAGAGCACTGGTGCCTTCAGGGCCAACTATAGGAAAGAGTTGTTTCGCAAACGATGCACCAGACTGTATGGTTACCATCGCCAAAAGCACTGCGACTATGGCAAGTAAAAAACGTTGATTCACAATATATTGCAACCTGGATGAGACAAAACCGGATTATATTTGTTCTAAAACTGAAATGCTCGTTGATAAGGGAAAGTATTGAAATTAAAAGGTGATAACAGCTAGTTTCATTATTTTAAACCAATGAGCCTTTTACTTTGCAGCTAGAATACACATGAAAGGGAAGTGAAAGAACCAAAATCTGAATGATGGGCAAAGCACAAGCGTATATCATGACTATCTCGCACAAATAAATGGAATAAAGACATGGAAATGCGACAACTCTCTTCACCGATAGATATTAAAGGCTTTTCGGTGATTACCAATAATCACACTGAATTCTCACCACTGGGAAAGATACCCACACTTTGGCAAAGGTTTGATAATTCGATAGCTGTTGACTATAAAGGCGGCGAGCGAGTGTATGGCGTGTATTTCAACTACGAATCCGATCATTCCGGTGACTTTTCCGTGTTGGCTGGGTTTGACGGTGACTCAGTGCCCGAACATTTAAAGGTTGAGCACATCACTATTCCCGCAGGAAAGTATCTCGTTTTTTCGCGACAAGGTGAAATGCCGCAAATTGCCATTGATGCATGGAGCGATATTTGGCGCTATTTCAAAGAAGGAGGTGCCGAGTATGAAAGGACGTTTTCAATAGACTTCGAGCACTATGTGAGTGGCAACCATATAGACGTTTATATAGCAATAAAATGACGTCATGTTAACTTTATAATAAAAAAACGGCGCTAATAAGCGCCGCAGATTGATGATAAACCCCTCTTTTTTCGGAGGGGGTTATTTTTTCTAGCAGCCGAAGGCTGCGATCGCGATATTTTTTAATAAGGCGTTTTTGTTTTAGTG
>NZ_VTYM01000065.1:0-1602 GCF_013113925.1 Alteromonas sp. 07-89-2
CAGACTGTTGAAAAAGCCCTAGACGAAAGTCTGGGGCTTTGATCTAATAGGCATAGTGAAATTCGGAGTGTTCACCATGCTAACCCCAAAGTCCCCACAACAATACGAGTTTGAAACCGTATATATCAATGAACTGGTACCAGAAGACCACTTGGTTCGTTTAATTGATATGGCGATAGATTTTGAGTTTATCCGCGATGAGGTGGCTCATCTATATTGTCAGAATAACGGTCGCCCTTCGGTTGACCCCGTACGCTTTTTTAAAATTCTGTTTCTCGGTTATTTATTTGGTATCAGTAGTGAGCGACGCCTCATTAAAGAGATACAAGTAAATGTGGCGTATCGCTGGTTCTTAGGTATGGGATTGACGGAAGATGTGATTCACCATTCCACGCTGAGTCAAAACCGCATCAAGCGTTTTAAAGACAGCGATATCTATCAGGTTATCTTCGACAACATTGTGCGTCAGGCCATGAAGCAAGGACTCATTGGTGGTAAGAGTTTGTTTGCCGATAGCACGCACTTAAAAGCGAACGCCAACAAGAAACGCTTCGACATAAAAGACTTGAAGGTGACACCGTCAGCTTATGTGGAACAGCTAAACGAAGCAGTAACCAAAGACAGGGAGTTAGAGGGAAAAAAGCCCCTGAAGTGTAAGGAAGACAAGCCTTGCACGAAGCCTACGAAAGTCAGCCGCACTGACCCTGATAGTGGTTTTATGGTGCGCGATGAGAAGCCCAAGGGCTTCTTCTACCTAGACCATCGCATCGTAGATGGGCGTCACGGTATTATCGTTGATACACACGCGACACCAGGAAATGTTCACGATAGCCAACCTATCATTGCGCGTATTGATAGAGCTAGAGACACCTTCAAACTCAACCATATTGCCGTTGGTCTCGACGCGGGCTACTTCACCGCCGCGGTGTGTCATCACCTCGAAGCGCGACAACTGATTGGTGTAATGGGGTATCGTCGCCCTACGAAAAAGAAAGGCTACTTCGCTAAACGCGAGTATGTATACGACACAGAATCTGATACATACACATGCCCCCAAGGCCAGGTTATTGCTTACAACACCACTAACCGCGAAGGCTACCGCCAGTATCACTCTGATGCGAAGCAATGCATAAGCTGTCCCGTTCGTAAGCAATGTACAAACAGTAAGAATCACACAAAAGTTATAACGCGCCATGTCTGGCAGAAGAGTGTCGAGAACGCAAACGAAGTCAGATTAAGTGAATGGGGGAAGAAGCAATATCGAAGGCGAGCTGAAACGGTAGAACGAAGCTTCGCAGATGCAAAACAACACCACGGACATCGATACTGTCGCTATCGCGGACTCAGTAAGGTCTCGATGCAGTGTCTGCTAGCCGCTGCATGTCAAAACATGAAGAAAATGGCCTTAGCCAAGGCTGTATAAGCCTAAATACCCTCAAATCTCGCTCGCAAACCCGCTAATCGAGTAAATGACTCACTTATTGCCCTCTAAGAGCTCAACACTAAAACAAAAACGCCTTATTAAAAAATATCGCGATCGCAGCCTTCGGCTGCTAGAAAAAATAACCCCCTCCGAAAAAAGAGGGGTTTATCATCAATCTG
>NZ_VTYM01000066.1:0-1581 GCF_013113925.1 Alteromonas sp. 07-89-2
TTGATAATCATTGAGCCTCCTCCCTATCAGCATAAACAGAGTTTATCCTAATAGGCGACCAAACCAAGGGAGAAAACTCAATGAACTTTTATACTAATACACATCCGTACTATTGTGGAATCGATCTTCACACAAGACTGCTCTATGTCTGCATCATTGATAATGAAAACAACATTCTCGTTCACGAAAAAATCGATGATTCACCCGATAAACTGTTAGCGCTTCTAAAACCATATCTAGGCAATATCGTTGTTGGTGTGGAATGTATGCACTGTTGGTATTGGGTGTCTGACTTTTGTGAAGAGCACAATATTGATTTTATTCTTGGCCACGCGCTTTACATGAAAGCGATACATGCCGGTAAAACGAAAAACGATAAAATAGACGCGCTAAAGATAGCGAAGCTAATGCGGGGAGGGAATTTCCCTCTAGCGCATGCTTATTCAAAGGAGCATCGCTCAATTCGTGATGCGCTGCGTCGGCGCACGCACATAATGCGAATGAGTGCCCAGCTGAAAGCGCATGTTGCCAGCACAGTCAGTCAATACAACTTACCCGTATTAGAAACGCGGTTAGATCTAAGAAACTCTCCTGATAGAGAAAAGATGCGCCACTTTTTTCCAGACGAAGCAGTGCAGAAGAGCATGGATTTAAACCTAAACATTATCGAAACCATGGTGAGTGAGCTCTACAAGATTGAACATTATGTAAAGACTCAGGCACAGACACACTGCGCTACAGATTTACATATTCTCAAGTCGTTTCCAGGTATTGGGAAAATTCTAGCCCTCACCATTTTGTATGAAGTTGGTGATATTAAGCGGTTTTCATCAGTTCAAAAGTTTGCCTCGTATTCACGGTTAGTAAAATGCAAAGCTGAGTCGGCCGGTAAAACACACGGTACGCAGGGGAATAAGATTGGCAATGCACATTTGAAATGGGCATTTAGTGAAGCAGCGGTGTTGTACCTTAAAGGTAATGACAACGCCAAACGGTATTTAGCAAAGCTTCAAAAGAGAATGAGCAAGGCGAAGGCTTTATCTGCACTCGCTCACAAAATCGGGCGGTGTACTTATTTTATGTTGAAGAATCAGCAGGTATTCGATGAAGAACGCTTTTTAAACGGGTAAGTCGCACGGTGGCATGAGCTTAAACGTCTAACTGGTTTAATGGTGAGTATCTTTTTTATCGCGCAGTACTCCGCAAAAGCAGCATCGATAAATATACCTGCATGCCAGAACCTGTTGGTTTGATTAGACATGTCACTGTTGCGCATCACTACCTTTTTATGAATTTGCTTACACCTTCACTGAACCTGATACTAACTGGTCAATGCAGCCACTTAGCTTTGAATAGGACAGAGGAAGGTTAACCGATGAATGTCTAGTGCCGTTGCCAGTCAAAAGGAATTGAAAAGAGCAACAACAAGAGCCTCTATATGTGTTTGACGTAGGCGATTTGCCTAACATCAGCCATGACAAACGAAGTAAACGAGTTCTAAAAAGGCAACGGTATTGATCTTGAAATAGTGGTCAAAGGACTATCTTTTTTCATTGACAGCCCGGAGGCTCATATGTGTTA
>NZ_VTYM01000068.1:0-1432 GCF_013113925.1 Alteromonas sp. 07-89-2
TAATGCCGATCAGTTAAGAAAATTTTCATGATCGGTTGACCGATCTTTTTAAGGCTTCAAAATCCGATATCAGTCTCTGGTATCGGATTTTTTAATGTCTTTACTTACAAACCTCGATGAAACATTCAGCCATGCAGAAGATTTAAATGCCATCGATAAACTGATGTCGTTTGTTGACCCTGAACTTCTTCAGCAAGCCTATGAGCTATCAGGTGTGGCGACTGTCAGACGTCGCCGTTTGCCTTTAGATTCGGTAGTGTTAACCATTGTCGGCATGAGTCTTTTTCGTAACGATCCTGTCTGGGACATCGCGAATAAACTCAATGTTTCGCTTCCGGGTAAAAACCGCTTTGTTGCTCCGAGTGCAGTGGTACAAGCCCGCCAAAGGTTGGGTGATGATGCTGTCGGTCACGTCTTCAAATTGATGGCACAGCGGGCATTCACTGAATATGCCTTTGAACAGTGGTGTGGTTTAAATGTACTGGCGGTTGACGGCGTAATGTTCCGTGCTCAGGATACTGCTGAGAACCTTGATGCATTTGGTTGTGACCGGAATGCTAAGGGTGATAATCCGTACCCACAGGTACGCATGTGTAGTCTGATGGAAACGTCCAGCCACCTTCTGTTGGCCAGTGAATTTGACAGCCGGGATGTGGGAGAGATGTCTCTTGCACAGCGGCTTGTTCCTTCGGTTCCCGATAACTCTCTGACCCTTTTTGACAGAGGGTATTATTCGCTGGGGCTACTGTACTTGTGGATGACTAAAGGCGTTAATACGCACTGGATGCTCCCCGCCCGTAAAGATTTACAGTATACTGTGAGACATCAACTCAGCGAGGATGATGCTGTTATCACGCTTAAAACCTCTCCTCAAGCCAGGAAGAAATTTGATGGTTTACCCGAAACCATTGAAGCGAGACTGACCCGCTACAAAGTAGATGGAAAGTCTTACCGCGTGCTCAGTTCAATGGTCGATGCAATGCAGTTTCCCTACGAAGAAGTTGTCAATGTGTATGTTCAACGCTGGGAAATCGAACTGGGCTTCAGAGAAATGAAACAGACACTACACCAGGCAAAACTGACACTGCGCAGTAAGAAACCTGAGATGGTTCGACAGGAACTCTGGGGGCTGTTGGTAGCCTACAACCTGATTAGAGTGATGATGCTGGATGCCGTAAAAGACATGCCGGAATTATCTCCTTCCCGCCTTAGCTTCGGTCTCTGTATGAGACATATCATTGTATTCTTCCTGACCACATTGCCGGAGACAGTAACTAAACTGCCCGTTCACTATGAATACCTAATGGAATCGCTGACGATGATGAGGCTCCCTGACAAACGACCTGACAGGTATTACCCCAGAGTAGTGAGGAAAAGACCGACTAAATACCCCACAAAGAAAAATGCCAGTCAGCTTAACTGACTGGCATTA
>NZ_VTYM01000069.1:0-1375 GCF_013113925.1 Alteromonas sp. 07-89-2
TAGGGCCTGTATATGGTCTCCCCCATTATTGCAAGAGTAAACATGCTGTTTTGACTAAAATGGTTTGCGTCCGTATATCCGGCTTCTCGTTGAAGTATTTTCACTTCGAGCCTCGATGAACTTCGCCCATATCGTCCTTATCGTTGACACGGATTAAAATCCACAGGCCCTATCAGGTTTTCGATATGTCGGTTTAACCGTATTGTCATCACGTTATGTTTATTCAGCAATCCTTGGGAGTGAACTGGTTCATTATCAACTTAAGCGGTTGTCAACTCAGGCTGATAATCGCCACCTTGTGCTAATAGTGCCCAAGCTATTCGGGCCAACTTGTTAGCCAGTGCAACCGCGGCTTTGTTTCTCCCCCGCGTTTGCTCTATTCGCTTTATCCATTGAGACAATGGCGTCTCTTTATGTTTACTCACTCGCATGACAGCCCTGGCACCATGAATGAGTAAGGTTCTTAGATAGCTATCTCCACGCTTACTAATCCCTTGTAAATTATGCTTGCCCCCTGAGCTATGTTGTTTGGGTACCAGCCCCAGTGATGCTGAAACTGCCCGACCATTCTTAAACTCACTGCCATTGCCGATATGTTGATAAAGCGCACTGGCTATAATTGGACCAACTCCGGGAATACTTTGTAGCCGTCTACAAGCTTCGTGTTGGCTTAGTTGTTTAATTTTCTTTGTATACCAGTCCAGGTGCTCATCCAGCTCTACAAGCTTTTGATAGTGTCGCTCTAACAGTTCTTTGAACAATTCACTCAAACCATTTTCCACCTGCCGGTCAAATAATTTAGGCAGTGATTTATAGACATGACTTATGCCCACCGGAAGAATTATTCCGTACTCATTGAGCAATCCCCGTATTTCATTACTGTTGGCGGTTCTATCCCGCTCACATTTCTTACGCATCACGTGTAATGCCTGAATATCTTGTTGGGTTTGCGTTTTCGTTCGCACAAACCGCATCTCGGGGCGCACTACCGCTTCTGCTATCGCCAGCGCATCATTAAAGTCCGTCTTATTACCTCGCACATACGCTTTTACATGCTGTGGTGCGATTTGTTTTACCTGATGCCCATACTTCGCTATTTCTCTTGCCCAATAATGCGCACTGGCACATGACTCAACCCCCACCAAACAGGGTGGTAGCTCACTAAAAAAATGCAGTATCTGAGTTCGTCTCAACATTTTTTTTCGCACAATCTTGCCTGCCTGATTACAGCACACCACATGACTCACACTTTTTGCTAAATCCAGCCCAATCGTTGTAATATCCATTTGGGTCTCCTCACCTTGTTAACTTGATTGTTCAATTCCAAGTTTGGCACATTGCGATGCCGTTTGAGGGGGGAGACCATTCCATCGTT
>NZ_VTYM01000070.1:0-1323 GCF_013113925.1 Alteromonas sp. 07-89-2
AGACATAAAAATGTATGGTCCGCCTCGTTATTGCAACAATAAATGTCGATAACGGGGTTGGTTATGCGCTAATGTATTCGGAGTCTGATTAGGTGCTTTCGCAACCCGCTCCACGATGAGATCCGCGCTGGATTATCCTCAAAAAACCGAAAGCTTCTGTGAGCTGTTTTTTATGTCAGGTTTTAATCCAGTGGTTCTACCGTTTTCGTCATCATATTTATCATTGCAAACCTGGTGCTAACGCTTTGCTATTGAATGCTTGTTTAGTTTTCATTACTGCCCATGCTATTCGTACCAGCTTGTTGGCCAGAGCGACGGTTACAACATTGAATGGTTTTGTGGCGCGTAAATTAATCAGCCAATCGCCATAAATTTTGCCGGTCTTATCTGGCCTGGACATGACCGCCCTGGCAGCATGGATAAACAAGGTCCGGAGCTCTTTGTTACCCCGTTTGCTTATCCCCAGTAATTTGGGTTTACCGCCAGTCGTATACTGCGCTGGAACCAGTCCCAACCATGCCGCCATGTTTCTCCCACTTTTAAAGTCAGTGGCGCTACCGATGTTGGCAATACAAAGACTAGCTGTCATGTCTCCAATCCCCGGAATCGTTTTAAGAAGCTGACCTATCGGGTTTGATTCAACGAGTTGCTTTAGCTTTTTGTCTTGTTTCTCAATGCTCTCATTGAGAAACAGATAGTAATCGTGAAGCTCCGCAAGCTCTTGCATGAGTAGGCCCGGCAATTCCTGTCGTTGCTGAGCAAGCCAGTTAAATAACTGCTTCATCACGCTATGGCCTGTTGGCAGCGCAATGCCAAATTCGAGAAGCAATGCGCCTATGCGGGACATACATGCTGTCCGGTCTTTAATATAACCGTGCCTGGCTTTATGAATAGCGGAAATGACCTGGGCTTCTTCTGACTTTACGCTGACAAAGCGCATATTGGGTCTTGTTGATGCTTCGCATATTGCTTCTGCATCTATGAAATCATTTTTATTGCTTTTAACGAAGGGCTTTACATATTGCGGAGGGATCAGTCTGACTTTATGTCCCATCGACTCACATTGCCTGCCGAGCCAATGTGCACCGCCACAAGCCTCGAACGCGATTGTGCATGGTTGTACTTGGTGAAGAAACTGAATGAGTGCTGTGCGGGAAAACTTTTTGCGAATAATCTGGTTATCAGAATAATCACGGCCTATCACATGAAAGGATGATTTGCCTAAATCGATACCAAGAACTTTAATAGTAGACATGATGGTTCGCCTCTTTGATTGCCTAACTCTAAGACTAGCTTAGAGGTGAGGCGGACCATCTAATTAAA
>NZ_VTYM01000008.1:0-136974 GCF_013113925.1 Alteromonas sp. 07-89-2
TTGCGAAAGCACCTAATCAGACTCCGAATACATTAGCGCATAACCAACCCCGTTATCGACATTTATTGTTGCAATAACGAGGCGGACCATACATTTTTATGTCTAATGGGTATTTTTGCTGGTTTATTGTTCTATTTTGGGTAGAATTCCTGCGGTTAAAAAATGAACGTGTCAAATTGTTGGCGTAAATTATCAGTAAGTTAAATTGAATAATTGATGGGGATAAGTAAACCCACGTAACTAGGTCAAACAGGCGGAGGCAGTGTGATTTCACTCGTAGTATTAAGCGTTATATTTTCTCTGTATTTTTATGTAGAAGCGTTTAAATGGGGAATGAGCGCGAAGAAGTGGGCGATAGCGGGTTTTGTGTTAGGTCCAATCTTACTGCCCATGTTCTCAATCTCTCGCCATATACATTGGCGCAATGCAGTAGGGTTTAACAACCTTTATATTTCTGCGTAGTCTTTCCTAGCGGTCTGCTGAAATAAGTAAGTGGGGCGTAAAATACAGGTATAAAAAAAGAGAGCGTTGCTCTCTTTTTTTGAAATACTGTGCTTCAGATTAGAAGCCAACGCCGTAGCCACCACCAGATTGTGGCTTAACATACTCTGGTTGAGAGATGGTTTCTTTTTGCGACTCAGGAGCTTGTTTAGCGCCTTCTTGCTTGTCGGCAGCAACTGGGGTAGCGGTAGAAAGTACTAGTGCAACTGCGTACTCTTTTAACATGTTAATTTCCTCTGATTATTTTGAACGAACAAACAAAACCGATTTTTTATATTTGTCATCGGTACTTAATACTTAGCTAAATGCGTGCCAGAAATAATATTTTTTAAGATTTCCTTTATATTCAATGGGTTATAGTTTGTTTTTGGTGCGGGGATTTATCGACGTTCATAAGCGCCATTTTAATGGCACTAGAGTTTAATAAACTAAGGTTGAATAGAGGCATGACTTTGCCTAAAGCTGCAATGAGTGGCGTCAAGGAGGGGAAAGTAAACGCCCTATACGCGAAGTAAAAGGTAAGGGCGGTTAAAAATTGGAGTGGCCGAGCAGCGTATGAAGCTTTTGATTCTCGGTGAGAAGCTTCTCGAAGCGCTCTGCATTTAATGGTCGGCTGTACAAGAAGCCTTGCAACATCTCACAATCGTAGCGACGTAAAATATCTAGCTGTGCTTCTTCTTCAACGCCCTCCGCTACAACTTTTAAGCCTAAATTGTGGGCAATATTTATAATGGCAGCTGCCATATGACGGTCCACATTACTTTTTGCAATATCGTCAATAAATGCTTTGTCAATTTTTAGTGTGTTTAGTGGGAAACGCTTTAAGTAGGCTAGCGACGAGTAACCTGTACCGAAATCGTCTAGCGCTAGGTGAATACCTCTTTCGCGAAGGCGAGTCATCATTTGAAGGCCGTTTTCAGGGCTTTCCATTAGCGTACCTTCAGTTATTTCGCACTCTAAATGTAGTGGCGACAAACCAATATCGCTTAAGATCTTGTTTATTCTATCGTCTAAGTCAGGTAGCTCGAACTGCTTTGCAGAAATATTAACGGCTACACGACCACTAAACAAACCTTGGCTTACCCAGCGTTTGGTATCTGCACAAGCCTTTCTTAGCACTTGTTCACCAATTTCTATAATTTGACCCGTTTGTTCTGCCAGAGGGATAAATTGCCCAGGGCTTACTATGCCCTTTTGGGGGTGCTCAAAGCGCACTAAAGCTTCCATGCTGACTAGCTTACCTGAGGCTATATCAACTTTCGGCTGGTAGTAAACCGTAAACAAGTCATCTTTAATACCTTGTCTTATAAGGTTTTCAATTTGCAGTTGCCTAACGGCGTTTTGATTCATCTCTCCGCTAAAGAACTGATAGCTGTTACCGCCATTGTTTTTAGCGAAATACATGGCTGTGTCGGCGTTTTTCAGCATTTCTTGGGGAGAAGTGCCGTCGTCAGGGAAGAACGCGATGCCAATACTGGCACCCAATACAAACTCTTGCTTATTAATGATAAAGGGGCGAGATAAAGTGTCTAATAGGTTCTGTGCGTAATGCGTTACCGTGTGGATATCGGCATTGTCTTCCATTAACACGCTAAATTCATCACCACCTAAACGATAGCAAGTCGCACTCTTACCCGTAATTCTCTGTAAGCGCTTTGCTATTTGTTTAATTAATATATCGCCCGTTTGGTGACCTAAGGAATCGTTTATTTTCTTAAAGTTATCCATATCCAAACAGAGCAGAGTATGTTGTGCTCCTTTCCGCACCAAGTTCTGGTGGCTAGCTTGGAAGAACGAACGATTCGGAAGCTCTGTGAGCGGGTCAGTATTAGCTAGTTTCAATAGCTCTTTTTCAGTACTTTTTCTTGACGTGATATCACTAAATACGCCTACAAAATGGCTTATTTTTCCGTCATCGTCATGGACGGCGTCTATATTTAATTCCATTTCATAGCGCTCGCCGTTCACTCGCACACTTTCTACTTCACCTGACCAGTTACCTTTCGCTTTTAGCGTTTTCTTAATTTCTTCGGTAAACGCGTCTGGATATAGATGGAAATGCATATAGCTTGCTAATGCTTGATCACGGGTTTCGCCGGTGTAACCGCAATATGCATTGTTTACACTTATGAATTTAAATTGGGTATTAGTTATAAATACACCTTCAGAAATATTCTCAATTGAACGTTTAAATAGATTCAGCTGCTCTTCAGCTTCTTTTAAGTGATGAATATTCTTAAGTGTACCAGTCATTCTTACCGGCTGAGAATTGTGGTCTCTTTCAACCACTTTTCCGCGGTCAAGTATCCAAATCCACTGATTCTTAAATGTCTTTGCGCGGTATGCGAGCTCGTAGAAGTCGCTATTACCTTCAAGATGGTCTCTTAGAGCAGTTTTAACACGGCTTACGTCGTTAGGGTGTATGTTTGCATCGTAAGCGCCTGTGGTGCGTATATCATCTTGAGGGAAGTCGAGTGTGCCCCACGTATTTGCACGGTAAACTTGGCCTCTGTATACGTCCCAGTCCCACAACTCATCACCTGAACTCCATAGCGTCAGTTTAAGGCGTTCTTCCGACTCTTTGATGGCAAGCTGATTGGCTTTTCTTATTTGATATTGGCGAACGATGAACGCAAATATCGCGAAAGCTATTAAACAATAAAATACCAAAGCGACGGTATGGAGCCATGGAGGACGTTCAATAATTATCTGCAAGTTTTTACTTTCAGACCATGATTTCCCGGGCTCTTTTGCTTGAACTGAAAAAGTGTAGCTTCCAAAGGATATATTGTTGAATTGTGCAGACCTTTCATCGTCAACATATATCCAATCATTTTCAAAATTAGAGAGCTTATAACGGTAAGTAACTTGATTAGGGTAAACAGGGTTTACTGAGCCGAATGAAATACTGAACCTGGTTTCATCGTGCTTAAGCGTTAACTGACTTACGTAGGTTATTATTTCCTTGGAAGAGAACGAATGAGTTGAATCATCTCCTTCCATTGAGTTTCTTTTGGATTTAGCGACTGAACCAAAGATGTTGATCTGATATAACTGAGGAGCTAGGGTTTGTAGGATGCCTTCAGCATCAGAGTTTGCGTTTTTGGATATTCTTATAAAGCCTTTGTTGCCACCAAAGTAAATAATGTTGTTTCTAGTAGCAATTACAGCGCCTTCACCCAGTGAGTTAAAGTCTAGTTGCTGATTTGGTATACTCTCAGCTTCTCTGAGTGAAGGAAGAAGCACTTTGTGGACACCCTTAGCGTCAGAGTACCAAATATTGTTGTTTATAGATGTTGTAGACGTGATAAATCCACTTTGGTTATCTCGCTTTTGTTTTTTGACCAAAACAAGGCTTTCTTCGTCTAGTTGGATGACACCGTCGGAACGAGTAGTTAGCCAAAGCCCATCACTTGTTTGGTGAATTCCATATACAAGAGAGTTAATGCCATTGGTTGAATCCAATACCTTTGTGATTTGCTGCTTTTCAACTGAATAAACAATTAGTTTTTCTCCAGCTCTAAACCAAACCCTCTTTTTGTCATCGGCATAGATAGCAAACATTTTTCCGTATTCTTGAGAAAGGTTTTTTTGAGGAGTTGCCGGTCACTCTCATTAGGCACATCATCAAAATCTATTGAATGAACATCTTCATTAGGAAGTTGGAACCATATTGCAGATTCACTTTTAAAGATGTGATCAATGAATGAACCTTCGAAGTATTTTCGTAGTGTTACTAGTCCATTATCTGTTTCTGCAAGTACAATCAATCCTACCGACGAAGCAAGCCAAATATTGTTGTTGTTATCTATCTCAATGTCCCAGAATGAGCTATTGACATCTATATCTTGAGGCAAATTGAAAAACGATACATTACCGGTTTCTTTCGAAATTTTCCCCACGCCTTTTTGCTGAGAAACAAGAAACAGTTCGTTTGAGCTGTTTTCTGCGAAGCCCCAAATAGTTGAATAATTGTCTTCAGTATGCCGTTCCGAATTAAACACGGGTTGGAAGTGAACACTGGCAAAATCGGGGTGATATTTAAAAGCTCCCCGATGAAAGGTTGCAGCCCAAACAACACCCGTTCTATCTTCTATAACCTTAATTATGATTTCTGGTGGGATTCCTGTTGTGTTGTACGTTTCGGCGTTTAAATGTATAACTTCAGGGTTATAAGCTTCAGTTACTGGAACTGCTGCGCCGTCAGAAAGCAAAAACAACCCTATAAAAGTACCAATCCAAATATCGTCATCAACAACCGATATTGAAAATGAATTTACCTCTTCTTCAACACCTAAATCTTTACTTTCAATTTTCTTTAGAATTTTCCCATTTGACGCAATTACTATAAGTCCATTATTAGTCGCCAACCAATAGTTGCCGTTAATCACTGATATGTCATGGAGCGCTCGAATATCAAGTGAAACACCCCAAGGATTCACTTTTTTTACGTCATGAACCTCTAAGGTCTCTGTATCTATAAGTTTTGCGCCAAACTTATTTGAGCCCACCCAGATACGATTGGCTTCTTCGAAGATAACTTTAATGAAGCTTTCTTCATTGAAAACCTGAGTCAGAACACTTATTTGCGATCGTTGTTTGGAGTATCTATACAAGAATTTGCGATCCGCGAAGAGAATATCGCCATTTTTGGACTCTGTAATTGCTGTTATTAAATCAGTTTTTATTACCGAGTTTTCTTTATTGAAAACTTTGAAACTGTCGGTTTCAGGCTGATAAAGCGCTAGTCCCGAGTGTGTGCCTACCCATAATTGCCCCTCCGAATCCACAAACAAGGATTGAATGTACCCTGAAGGTAACGAATTCGGGTCTACATCTGAGGGATGGTATTGTTTTACATCATAACCAGAGTATCGGTTAAGGCCGTTTGACGTTGCAAGCCAAATGAAACCCATGTCATCTTCCACAATGTCTAATACTGCGGTATCCGATAGACCATGCTGCTTATTTAGCTCTGTAAAATGAAGATCAGAAACCTCTATCGCCTTTGCAGAAGAAAAAAGAATTCCTGACAAAGCCAACAAAAGAAGAGAAATTGAATAAATTAGGGTTGAGCGCACCTACACACCTTTGGCATACGCCATTTATTATTTTTTTATTTTACTGGCGGCATCCCTAACAGCCAGAATAATAAATATGCCGAATTAACTAAGCCTCTACAAGGACTTTTTAGTAATAACAAGAATGATGGTTTACTTATTAACCAACCTTGTCTGCGAATACCACTGGGTATCGGCAGATTGGTTAAAATCTTAACGACCGTGGCACGTGCCTACAATGCAGCTTTAGTAGTAAGGAATTTCTTTTTTGAATTCAGAAATACTGTTAATCGTTCGTTTTTCTTGCGTGGGAATACTCTCAAATTTTCCTCGAGAGAAAAGCACCAATTCCCCGCAGCGCTCTCGTTTAGCGAGTTGATGCGCGAAGTCTTGAATCTCTTCGAAACTCAAGCCTTTGATTCTTTCAGCAAGCTTTGCATTTCTATTAAACTCTAAATCTTGCGTACCCAAACTTACCCATAAACGCTGTGACTTCATCGAAAGTGTAAGGTCTCTCTCTTCTAACTGCTTAATAAGGTTTTGTTGGATAGTCGGCCAATAAAAACGATAGAACTCTATTTCATTGAGTTGCTGGAATAAAAAGGCGGTCATTGCATCTAGCAACTGCTTTGGACTGCATTGCGGGCTTTGTATGTAAAATGCCATTCCGGGGTGTTGATTATGTGGTACATAGCCTGTACCGACTATGTATCCCAATTGCTGTTCTGTTCTTAACGAATTGAAGAACGGTGCTGCCAGCATCTGTTCAAGAACCATACACAATGCGGTGTCGGTGAGGCTCGGAGAAGGCGCTTGTAAATAAAGTACGACCGCTGAGTCATCGTGATTACACAACACTTCGTGATAAAGAGTTCCGCCCACAGGCAGCTTAGATACGGCACGAGAAAGGGGAGCTCCCCCTGCATTTTTACAATGGCTATGAAGCGATGTCGAAAACGCCTTTGCTTCTTCGCTTGCCCAGTTGCCATGCATAAATGCCTCTACAAAATAATGCTCAAAGGCTGCACTGCGACAGCTTAGCATCTCGTTATAAGAGATGTTTTCTATCACGTCTAACAATTCAACTGGCGCTTGCGTGTTGCGTTGAATAAGAACACTTAAGCGAGAGAATAAACGGTTAGTCGGCTTATTTAACAGTGAATTATGAAGGCTTTGAATTTGAAGTGCTTTGTGATGTTCAAAGGCTCTTTCGTCAGGAATAAAACTGAGAACGGCGTCAAGAAGTTGACTTGCTAACAATGTCTGCTGATTCGTGAAACCACGGGTGTGTAGGGTAAATCCAGCTTGATGCCCATAAATCCGATAGTGAAGTCCCGCTATTTCAGCTCGGTAGTATCTAGCTTGGAGATGATCGTTGAGTGCGCCGAGCCAAATTCGCTTGGCCGCAACAGAGGTCAAAGAGTCTGAAAACTGAGCGGCGTCGAAAGAGATGTAAATATCGCCTTTGGGACTATGGAATTGCTGGTCCTGAGCGAACCAAAATCGATAGCCACCATTATCTACCAACCTGTTTGGAACGTTAAATCCCGTTTCAGGGAGGATAAGCGTGTATTCACTCGCCAAATAAGGATTGGGTGGTGGAAGGCGCAATTCTGGAATTTTCTTTGCGCTTTCAAGTGAATGTATTAGTGCATCGTCGATGTCTTCAACGCTATATTCAGCCTCATAAAATGCGCAAACCTGAGTGGTCTTAACATCTTTTGATATAACCTTTAAACGAAGGTTCTTGGGCGTGAAAAAGGACAGAGCATGCTCAATTATGCTTCTGTCATAACTACCAATAGTAGAGCGAAGTCTATTTAATTCGTCAGGTTCGAATATAAATTGATGCTGTGCATACTCAGTTATGATCCCAAGCGGCTTCACATTTTCTTCGTACTCTAAGGCCAGCGCGTTTAGCTGCGACTTTTCGTGAAAGCGCCACTCTTCAGTCGATGCTTCTCTAATTAATTCGATGTAGCTAAATAGTGCCTCTAACACCTGCGCTTTGTGTTTAAGGCCTTCTTGGGTAAGCTGAAAGCTCACGTTAAAATCTTTAAATTTATCGCCTTCTATGCCAGAGCCCGCTATCAGGTTTAACGCCCAATCTTTTTCTTTTAAATAGGCAAGTAGGCTTCCTTCACCTTCGTCACCAATCAAATGGCTGATGTAGTTCAGCGGTTTGGTTTTGTAGTCGTTCTGTAAGGCGGGGAGGGCAAATGTCACTATCATACGTCTAGCAGATTGCAGCGGATGAATGTTGATTTGAATGCCCAGTTCATTTTCTGTGTAAAGCGAAGGCCAGTCGTCAGAGGCTAGCTGTCCACTTGGCAATGTCCCAAAACACTGATTCACTAACGCCTCGAGTTGACGTATTGGCATAGGACTGGCTATGCACAAGCGCATATTAAGCGCACAGTAATACGATTGGTGCAGTGACTTCAGGCGACGTTTAAGCTCTGTACATTCGTGTTGAGAAAAGGTATCGCAATTGCCTACAGAAAATTTTGCAAAAGGATGCTCTGGGTTACATGTCTCTTTATGAATTTGATAAAGGCGGCGAAGGTCATCTTTTTTCTTAAACTCAAATTCAGCATGAATGTTCTTTATTTCGTTGGTTAGCGCGTCTTCTTCAAATAAGGGTTGCCTAAGCATATCTGCAAATGCAGGCAATGTTTGCGCAATAGCATCACCGCTGCAATTGAAATGGTAATTTGTGTACTCGGTACCTGTCCACGCATTGATTGTGCCGCCGTGTTGCTCAATGAATCCATTTATAGCATTGGGTTTGGGCAAATGACGGCTACCCATAAAAAGCATGTGTTCAAGAAGGTGGGCTAACCCTTGGCAATCGTTTGGGTCATAAAAGTGTCCGGCTCTTACCGCCATTGAAACAAAAGATTCACTCGCTTCTGGCGTGTGACATAACATGGCACGCAACCCATTAGGTAAAGTAACGTGATGTGCGTTTTCTAAATTTATGGTGTTGTTCACATTGTCTCGTTTTTGGTCAAGAGCACCTTACTGCTGGAGCGTCTATAAAGAGAAACTTCACAAAACGTTAAATAATGTACGAAAATTCTCACTATTCGCGGTTTAGCGCTAGGCGTAGTATCAGCTCTCTGATATCGTTAGCATACTTTCATTAATACTATGCGCAATGTTATGTCAGGTCAAAGTAGCAACGACGACATTTATCTTTTCATTATGCGTCACGGTGAAGCAGAAGCGCCCAGACTCGATGATAAAAGCAGGCAACTTACACCATTAGGTAGAGAGCAAGCCAAAACAGCAGCTTTATGGTTAAAAGACCAATATTGCCAGAAAGGCATTGTGGACTTAGCGCTTGTGAGCCCTTATCGTCGAGCCAAACAGACCCATGATATGGTATCGCTTGATATCATTGTGAACAAAGTTGAAAATAATGAAGATATTGTTCCGGAAGGCTCGCCAAGACTGGTGAGTGATTATATTGATGGACTTCTTCACGCCGCGGTCAATTCCAAAAAACCAATCAAAAAACTTCTTGTTGTTAGTCACATGCCGCTAGTTAGCTATCTCGTTGATGAACTGTGCCAGTCTTACACCACAAGTTTGTTTTCTACGGCCTCAATTGCTGTTATCAAGTATTCTTTAAAAGAGCACAAAGGCACGCTGGTAACGCATTATCAAGGACTGTAAACGCCTTGCTCCTTCTTAGCGATTAATTTCGGATATTGAACAATTAATCGTTAAGTAAATTCCCACATGGTCGATAGACTCTTTGAGAGTGTCAAAGTTTATTCTATTGAAGGGTTGGGAAATGGACAGCAAATCTATTCCTGAGCTCCTTAAACGTTCATTGCAATCGCATATGGCGGAGGCTGATTTACGTGAAGATAAGGAGACGCAGGATATTATTGCCAAATTATCTGAATTGTCAGATAAGGTCGCTGCTGCGAAAGCTAGAGCGCTGGCAAATAGAGCACAGCGTCTAGCTGACGAATCAAAAGGTTAGCTGATAAGGCCGAAAGGCAGGTTAACCACCAAAACGCTTAGTGGTCATTATTCGACTCTTTAGGTGCAACATAGTATTCCGGCATGATTCTGACGGTTTTTATCATGCTTTCTGAAATGTCTACAATTTCTAACGGATAACCCGCCAAACGCACGCTTACTTTGTTCTCAGGAATATCTTCAAGATACTCAAGTAATAAACCATTAAGGGTTTTAGGGCCTTCCGTAGGCAGGTTCCAATCCATTTCTCTGTTCAATTCCCGGACGTTGGCACTACCATCAACCAATACTGAACCATCCTGTTGTACGTGTGCTTCCTTACTGTGGTCTGGAACCATACTGGTGGTAAAGTCACCGATAATCTCTTCAAGAATATCTTCAAGAGTGACTAGACCCATAATGTCGCCATACTCATCAACAACCAGAGCAATGCGCTCTTTTTCGGCTTGAAACTTATACATCAGCGTGTGCAGCGGGGTAGATTCAGGCGTGTAGTAAATCTCACGAACTGCGCGAAGCAAGCTTGATTTAGTGAACTGGTCTTTTGATAGAAGGCGCAGGGCGTCACGCACATGCACAAAGCCTACCGCATCGTCGACACTGTCTCGGTATAATAAAACACGGGTATGTTGAGCATGGGTTAACGCTTTTTGAATTTTCTTCCAATCGTCGTTAATGTCGATAGCAAAAATTTCAGCACGTGGCACCATGATATCTTCGGCCGTTACACTTTCTAAGTCCAAAATACTCACCAACATATCTTGGTGTCGCTTAGGGATCATGGCACCAGCTTCAAAAACCACGGTTCTTAACTCTTCTCGACTTAACGAGTCATCACTTCCACTTGAAGGACTAATTCTTAGTAAGGCCAGAATACCGTTTGTGATACCGTTAATGGCTGCTACAAAAGGGTACAGCAAAGTAAGCAGCGGAAGCAGGATAATAGAGCTCGGGAATGCCACTTTTTCTGGATACAGTGCAGCCAAGGTTTTAGGCGTTACTTCTGCAAAAATAAGTAAGACCAGCGTCAAGCCAAATGTCGCAGCAAAAAGCCCCCAATAATCACCGAATAAACGAATACAGAGTATTGTTGCGAGCGAGGATGCCGCAATGTTTACTAAGTTGTTACCGATGAGAATAAGGCCTATAAGGCGATCAGGTCGATCTAGAAGTTTAGCAACGCGTATAGCTGAGCGGTTGCCTTCTCCTTGCAAGTGCTTGAGTCGATAACGGTTTATCGACATCATGCCAGTTTCTGAACTTGAAAAATACGCAGATAGTAATATGAGTACGCCGAGCGCGATAAACAGCGTACTCGTTGATATGTCGTCCAATTAATGGGTTCCTGTCTTAACTTAGGCTTCAAATGTATTGATTTGAGGTCCGAGTTTCAAGGGGAAATTGTCGATATGCCCCTAATTAACTAGATAACACCGAAAAGTGACAAGCGCCGCCGGGCCGCGTATAAAGCAACCCCCGGCAGCGAGCTCAGCAATAAATACAGGGAGTCTTAAAGAAGAAACTCGCGAACTAGCTTGCTACCAAAATACGCAAGGGACAATAAAGTCACGCCCAACACTGTCATGACAATGACCTGTCGTCCGCGCCACCCTCGAAGCTTTTGGCCTATAAGAAGGATAAGAAATACCACAAGCGCTGCAGCGGAAAGTACTGTTTTGTGCGCATAGGTTTTATTAAACATATCTTCTAAGAAAACAAACCCGCTAATTAGTGAGACGGTTAGTAAACAAGTTCCCGCAAGCAACAGCTTGAACAAAATGTTTTCTACAAGCATTAAAGGCGGTAGTGATGAATGTAGTAGCGCAGCACCTTTTTGCTTTAACCGGTAGGTAATGTAGGACATTTGCAGTGCGTATAAGAATGCAATGACCAAAGTGCAGTAAGCAAACAATGACAAACTAATATGGATAACTAAGCCCGGCTGCAGCTCTATGTGCATGATGTACGACACGGGAATAAACTGTGAGGCGAGTACCGTAAGACTTGCAAAGCCGAAAACAACAGGAAGTAAAATAAGATTAGGAATGGCGCGGGCAAATATAAGCATGGATACTGTGATTATCCACGACACTAATGAAAGTACGTTGGTTACACTCATGTCTTGCCCAGGCGCGACAATAATAACGTTGGTGAGAAAAGCGATATGTGCAATTGCCCCAACACTAGCGATGGCTAGCCCCAATCGCTTATTCGGGCCGTCTTGGTGTACGAATTTGCCAATAAGTACTGCCGCAGCTAATGCGTAGAGTAAAGCAGCAGAAATGGCGAAAAGGGTGTTCATGATGCGTCCTGTAATAGGTAGGTGACGTCTTCACCGACTGAGTCGGTATTGATACTGCAACTTGCAAGTAAATTCAACCATCTCCTTGATTTTGTTTGTTTCACACCCACTTTTAGTGTGGGTATAGGATCATGGAAGGACAATTTTTACTCCATATCGACTTCGAAATTCGTACATCAAATTTCGACAACCCTTGACGCAAAAGTTTAAAAATTTAACCGCAATTGTGGGTACGTTACCGTTCGCTTTTACGTTACAATGCGGGCATTACGTCTGAAATAAAAAGAAGTTTCATACTATGTTTGAGAATTTATCAGAACGCTTAGGCCAGACATTACGAAATGTCAGTGGTAAAGGGCGTCTTACTGAAGACAATATTAAAGAAACGCTACGCGAAGTGCGTATGGCGCTACTTGAAGCCGACGTTGCGCTACCCGTAGTAAAAGCGTTTGTTGCACAGGTAAAAGAGCGTGCAGTTGGTACCGAAGTAACCAAAAGCCTCAAGCCTGGCCAAGTATTTATTAAAATCGTTCAGTCTGAACTAGAGTCGGTGATGGGGGAAGCGAACGAAAAGCTTAACCTCGCAACTCAACCTCCGGCTGTTGTGCTTATGGCGGGCTTACAAGGTGCGGGTAAAACTACGTCTGTAGGTAAACTTGCGAAATACCTAACTGAGCGCGAGAAAAAGAAAGTGATGGTAGTGAGTGCCGACGTTTATCGTCCGGCCGCTATCAAGCAGCTTGAAACCCTTGCCGGTGAAGTGAATGTAGCTTTTCACCCGTCAACGATTTTACAAAAGCCCATTGATATCGTTAACGATGCCATTGTTGAAGCGAAGAAGAATTTCTTCGATGTACTACTAGTGGATACAGCAGGTCGTTTGCATGTCGACAGTGACATGATGGACGAAATTAAAGAGCTTCACGCTGCTGTTAAGCCAATTGAAACTCTGTTCGTGGTTGATGCCATGACCGGTCAGGATGCTGCGAATACGGCAAAGGCGTTTAACGACGCGCTACCGCTAACCGGTGTAATACTGACCAAAGCAGATGGTGATGCACGAGGTGGTGCTGCACTGTCGGTTCGTCACATCACGGGTAAACCTATCAAGTTTATCGGTATGGGCGAAAAGGTTGATGCACTTGAGCCTTTCCACCCTGAGCGTATTGCGTCTCGTATCTTGGGCATGGGCGACGTACTTAGCCTTATCGAAGAGGTTGAGCGTAAAGTCGATAAGTCGAAAGCGGAAAAGCTGGCCAAGAAGGTACAGAAAGGAAAAGGCTTCGACCTGCAAGACTTTAAAGATCAGCTTGAGCAAATGAAGAACATGGGCGGCATGATGGGAATGCTTGATAAGCTTCCTGGCATGGGCGGTATGTCTGACAAAATTAAAGATCAGGCAAACGACAAGCAGTTCAACCAAATGGAAGCCATCATTAATTCAATGACCCCGGCTGAACGTGCACGTCCAGATATGATTAAAGGGTCGCGTAAGCGCCGTATTGCGGCAGGCTCAGGTACGCAAATTCAAGACGTAAACCGTTTGCTTAAACAGTTTACGCAAATGCAGAAAATGATGAAGAAAATGTCTGGCGGCGGCATGAAGAAGATGATGCGTCAGATGAAAGGCATGATGCCTCCGGGTGGCGGTTTTGGAGGCCCTGGTGGCCCAGGCGGCCCGGGTGGATTCGGCGGTCCTGGCGGGTTTGGCGGAGGCGGTGGCTTCCCACCTCGTTAAAAGGCTGTCGCATTACTTAACAATGCTTAAAAACCTCAATCGCAGCAATGCATTGAGGTTTTTTTATTTTTTTTTGCATCCAGTTTCACTCATCAATCGTTTGGCTTGTTGAACAGGACGTGAGCAGTACTTATCGCATCGCGTTTAAGTGACGTCTCTTCACGAATCAACAAGTACGGAGATGAAGATGGAATTTAATAAAACATCACAGCAAAAATTAAAACTGTCACTGTTGGCGACGGCAATGGTTCTCGCGCTAAGTGCCTGCGACGGTGACGACGGAACAAATGGTGTCGATGGGACTGATGGCGCGCCTGGCCAAGATGGTGCACCCGGTCAGGATGGAACCCCAGGCTTTGCGTCAGCGACTTTCTTGGTCGCAAACAATGGCGATGACAACCGCAATACTGTTACCTCGATTGACCAAAACGCGAACGTCTTATCCACGGTAACCACAGGAGCCAATGAGGGGATTGTATTCACGCAAAGCGGAAGCTTGGTACAAGCTGGCGACAGTGATTTACCGTTATTAAGAACGCTTTGTAATTTTGAAGCTCAAGCCGACTACATGATGAGTACTGGGCATGAGATAACGGGCGCAACTACGGGCCTTGTTAATCCGAAAGGTATTGCCTTTGCTGAAAATGCAGGTTTAGTTATGGTGGCTGACTTTAACGGTCAAAAGGTTAGCGTATTCGGTGGCCAAGCAGCAGGCAATGTTGCACCGATTGCAGAAATAATGACCTCAGCAAAACCATGGGATGTGGCCTATGACGAACAAAGCGATAGATTGTTTGTTGCACTGACCGATGGGACACTCGCGGTTTACGATAATGTCGCTGGTTCTGATTTTGCGCCCACAGTTATGCGTTCAGTGGTGCCTTCAGATGCAGACGGAAATCAAATATCGATTAATCTGCACGGTATCGCTTACGAGCCTATGTCTAATCGTATGGTATTGTCAGACGTTGGCGATGCTGCAATTGCTGATGATGGTCAAATTTTTGTTTTAGAAAATGCCTCTACGGCTGATGGGGCTGCTGTACCAAGCAGAGTGATTGGCGGCGCATCTACCCAGCTTGGTAATCCAGTAGACATTGTTTTAACCGGTTCTGATCTTCGCGTGGCGGAAAAATCCAATGACGCCATTTTGGTGTTCTCAAACATATTCAACGGTGCTAGTGGCGACGTTGCACCAACGCTATCAACGCCTTCAGTAAAACCAGAGTCGTTGGCCGAGTTAACTCAGCTGAACGAGATGAAAGACGCATCGGACGATGGCATAACTACCATGCCTATTATGGGCCTTTCGGTATCAAGTAACCCTGCAAGCGAAGGTGCAACCACGGGGCAAGTAGCGCAATACAGCGCTGTACTTTCCAGTGAGCTAAGCACTTTTGACGCTGGTATGAGCATTGAGAGTGCCGCTTTCACGGCTAGCGGTGATGGCGTCATTACCTTCGATGATGTTGAAACCTCAACGGGTGGTTTACTCGTGATTAATCGCCTCAAAACCATGCGAGACGGTATGATGTATAGCGATAGTTTCGACCACATGATTGCGGGTAGCGATACAGGCTTGATTGCACCTAAAGGGTTAGACATTGCCTCAGAAGCAGGTGTGGTATTTGTGGCAGATGTTAACGAAGCTACTCCTGCCGTTCGCGTATTTTCGCCTTGTGCATCAGGCAATGTTGCGCCTCTATTAACACTTGAAGCTGCCAACGGGGCGCGCCCTTGGGATGTGGATTACGACCCATCGACTGATAGCGCGTATCTGGCGTTAACTAACGGTTCGGTTGCCGTGTTTGAAGAGGTGATGCGCAAAATGGAAAGCGGTGAAACCGTAATTACGGGTGAAGACAGGCTGATTGTCCCTGCAAGTGGTGGGACAGCATTTGCCGCGCCAACCAACATCCATGGCATAGACTATGATAGCCAAAGCGATAGTTTGGTCATTTCTGATGTAGGCAGCGCAGCGGATGCTACTGACGGTAAATTGTACGTGATTCCTGGCGCAGGCAGTGCCGATGGTATAACGGATGTATCCGTCAATATTGCAGGACCGAACTCAATGTTGGGTAATCCGGTAGACTTGATGCTCAGCAATGGTCATGTATATGTTGCTGAAAAATCAAATGGCATGATCCTGCGCTTTGACAATATTCTAAATGCAGCCTCGGGTGATATTACGCCCAGCTTTAGCATCATGTATCCCGCACCAGAGTCGGTAAATGTATTGTCAGTGAAGTAAAACAACTGATGAACAGCCTTGTAGAAACAGTGCATTTCATCGCTGTTCTATGAAAGCTCAATGCTTTCGCTAAAGCGGCACGTACCTAATCAGTACGTGCCGCTTTATATTTATTTGGCGTTATTGGGATATTCAAAAGCTTTGCCACTTAACTTTTAAACAATAGCATGCTTTATAACCAACAAATCACCGCGCATCTGTGCAAATTCGTGAATTCATAATACACTGACGGGCTACATCGTGCGCATGTGCTCGCTTTCTTTCAGGTATGCAACTTTTACCCTATCAAAGCAGGTACAGTTTTGTGCTGTGTGAGCGTTCACGCGGCAGAGTTATTGATACAGGAACACTATGGCAGGCTTAAAACGTATTATTCTTATCGACACGCATTTACCAGGCGTGGTCGAGCTAAAGCTTGATGGACACACCAATATTTGTGGTACCAATGCGTCGGGTAAAACCACGCTTCAACGACTTATTCCCGTGTTTTACGGCGAGTACCCAAGTCGCGTGGTACCGGCAACCCGTGACAGCTTTGAACGCTGGTATTTGCCTCGTTTATCTAGCTTTATTATTTATGAATACACGCGTGCTGAAGGTGACCTGTGCCAAGCAGTGTTAAGCTCTAATGGTACGGGCGTCAATTATCGTTTAATTGGCAAACCATTTGAAATCAGTGACTACTTAATAGAGCAAAAGAACGGCAAACACGCCAGTGTAAGCAGCGCCGAGCTTGCACGTGCCATGAAGCGTAACAACATTCTGGTAACCAGTCTGTTAAATACCAAAGACTTCCGCGCCATCATTCAAAACGACCACGGGGTGCTTAACCAGAGTAACAATGCCCGTGAGCTATTAGGCTACGCTAAAATCTTTAGCCTTTGCGAACCGTCGAAACACATGCGCCACATTGAGAAGTTGGCTAAAGCGGTTCACTCTAAAGAAGGCAAGATGGAAACTATCAAGGCCATGATTGCCGCCATTTTAGAAGAGGATGGCGTTACGCCACCTACTTCAGGCCTAAGCCGCCACCGCGTCGATGACTGGATTAAAGAATGTCACTTAATTAAACAATTCGACAAAATTCGCCCTGAGTTTTCTAAACTCGAACAAGCTGACATGGCGCTAACCACAACAGAGCAAGTGCTTGCTAACCTTAAGCATAGCTTCGAGCTTGATAAGACCTACTTGGCTGCGCGCGTTGAAACAACAAAGAATGAACTGGATGAGAATAGCTTCCAGCGCAAACAAACTGACAGCGAGTGGGGTGATACCCGCGATCACCTAAATCAGGTTATTTCATCTGCTCGTGCCGATGTTGAGAAGTTCACCAGTGAGCTTGATACGGTAGAGCGTGAATTCGATAAGTGGCAAGACCAAAATATTGAGCAGCTTAAAGAAGACGTCGCAAATTTGTCGCAGTGGCAAAATGAAAAGGCCATGGCCGATAGTCGCTATGTACTGCTTACTGAAAAACACCAAGATATTGAGTCGGCCTACAACAAGCGCTTGGCTGAGCTAGGTGAAAAGCTGTCAATTACTCTAGAAGAAATGTCAGCCGCACGCCAAGAAGCCGCAGAGAATAAAGCTGAGCAGCAGCAGAGCGAGCGTGAAGCATTAAGTCGCATTCAGAGCGACTACAATAGCCAGCTAAGCGCGCTTCAGAACGATTACCAAAATAGTTTGAATGAGCTAAAAGTTGCTGAAGCTGAACTAAAAGCTTCACTAAGTAACGCAGGCTACAACGAGTTTGAACAATCTCAGCTAGATATTCTTGATGCGGCCATTAAAGAAGCATCGATTAATGAAGATGCAGCGCGCGGTGAGCTGCGACAAGCGCAGCAGGCGCACAGTAAATCAGTTGAGTTTCGCAAAGAATGTTCAAATGCGTTAGATAAAGCGCGCAACGCCTTTCAACAAGAAGAAAAAGCGGTTAACAAAATTAATGCACTTCTTTACCCCGGAGAAGGCTCGCTACTTGAGTTCTTGCGCGCCAATGTCGATGACTGGGAGTTATCCTTAGGTAAAGTTGTGCGCCCTGAGCTACTAGAGCGCACTGATTTAGCGCCTGCTATGGCAAAGGATGCACAAGGCGACAGCCATACCTTTATGGGCGTTAAGTTAGCACTTACTGAACTTGATACCCCAGACTATGCCTTTACCGAGCAAGCGCTTAAGCAGCAACTGCAAGAAGCTGAAATTCGTCAAGCCGCTGCCCTTGCTGCGCAAAACGAATGCGAACAGCGCTTGGCGAAAGCGAACGAAGATGTGCGCAACGCCGAGCTTGTGGTTACCCAAAAAGACAACGCCGTTAAAAGTGCCGAAGCCAGCCGTAAACGTGCACAGCAAGACCGCGATACGGTACTTAGCGAATATCAGCAGGCGCTTTCTGCACGTAAGCAAAAAGCCAAAACTAAGCTTGAAGCGAATCAGCAGTCGCAAAAGCAAGCGAAGGCGCAGTTTGAGCTTAGTCGTGATGAAATCAAAGATCAGCAGCGCGAAGCGGAAACCGAACACAAATTCCATTGGCAGCAGCTTATCGCTGACAGTGAAGCACGTATATCTCAGCTTGATAGCGACATGCGTAAGGCGAAAGACAATGCTGCCCAAGACCGCAAAGATATGCAGGATTGGCTAGAAAGCGAATTGAGCAATCGCGGCGTGGATGTTGATGAAATAGGTCAGCTTAAAAAGCAAATCAATAAGCTTAAAGAAGACATTACTCGCACTGAAACCCATCGTCATAAAGTGGCCGACTACGAACGTTGGTACACTAACGTGTTTACTAAGCAAAAAGTGGTATGGCAGGAAGGCTTGTCTAAGTCGCGTAAGTTATTGGGCGAATCTGAGCGTAATTTAGCCAGTAAACAAGCAACCTATAAAGCTAACCGCGAACAGCTTCAAGAGCAGCACGGTCAGCTTGAAACAACGCTTAAAACTGCCAGTGAGCACCTGGAACAGGTTAAAACCTTAAGTAAATCTCTCGCCAAGCTTACGCTTCAAGCAGGGGATGAAACGGCTGAAATTAAGCATGACGATGTAAGTATTGGTCAGCGTATCTCAGAAGTGCAAAGCCAGCTTCAAGAGCGCGAAAACTTACTAAGCGATATTCGCGCCTATGTAGAAAGATTCGATCAGCTTATTGCCGCGCAAGCGGGCACAGGTTTGTCGGATACGTGGGAGCGCGCCCGTGAAGAGTGCGCGACGTTGAACGCTCACGGCGTGAAGAGCTTTGATCACCGCCGTATGGTGTCGCATTTGGCACAGCTTCTGAACGTGATTGTTCCGCAGAAGCTACAGGGCTTGCGTGAGCAAGGCCGTATCTTTGGTGCCGATCTTTCGCAATACTACTTTGTACTTGCCGATATCGACAAACGAATTGTGTCGCAAAGCCGCCGTATTACCCAAGAGGTCGACGGCGACCTTTCTCTTGATGGTGTATCAGACTCGGCTGTTAAAATTCGCTCACGTATTAGTGAACTTGAATTCTGGCCCGAACTTGAGCAATTCAGAAAGCTCTATGAGCACTGGATGGAAGAGGGGGCTAACGAGTTACCAGAGGAAGAGTACGGTCAAAGTATGCGCCGGGTTCTTGATATTCTTGGCCGTGCAGCGCTCACGGGCGGCATTAGCAAGCTACTTGATATCGAGCTACACCTTCGTGAGGGTAAAAGTGACCTTGTCATTCGTACTGACCGCCAGCTTAACGAGTCATCAAGCCACGGTATGGCCTACCTTATTCTGTGTAAATTCTTACTCGCTTTCACCCGTCTGCTGCGCGGCGATGCCGACGCCACAGTGCATTGGCCTATCGATGAACTCGGTACACTTCACCAAAACAACGTGAAGAAAATCTTTGAAGCGTGTCAAAACAACAACATTAGTGTAGTCGGCGCATTCCCTAACCCAGAGTCGGAAGTACTGACATTGTTTGAAAACCGCTACTTGATAGATAAGGTAACCCGTCAACTGCAGGTGGTTCAGCCCAAAGCAAGTTCTATAGGTGCTCGCATTAAACAGAAAAAAGAAGCAGAAAAGAACGGTGAAGTAGCAGGTGAGGAGGCATCAGCATGATGACAGAACAAGGCCGTGTACTGAGTGCACTTTTACAAGGCGCGTTTATTTGTCAGGTGACCGATGAAGAGGCATGGCGTTTTCTTAAATCAAGAGACAACGCTGCCCAGTTAGAACCTCATTTAGCGTTATTAAATCGTACATTATCGACCACCGCTGAGGGTGACGTATTCTTTGCCAGTTTCCTCACCATTGGTGAGAACGAGCGCAAAGTGCTTACACAGCAGTTCCAAGATACTGCATCTAACCTAGTGCCTCTGGTAGAGTGGTTGCTGCTGGTTCAGCAAGCTAATGAATCTGACATGCCCATTACCATGGGTAGCGCTATTCGACTAAACGAGCTGCAAACTACTATTGAAGACACCCCCGCCTATGCTGAGCAGTTAGAGAAAATATCGCGCTATCGCATGTTTGGTTCTACCAGTGTGAATTTGGATGGTCAGCTAAAGCAGGTGTTTAAACGCTTAACTGAAATGGGTTATCTGATTAAGCCAAACCCAGATAAACAGATTTATTTGGGCACTGGCAAAATTGAGCACCTTTACGAAATGCTACGTTTCATTGATGAAACCGAAGCGCTGAGTTTATCTGAGCAGGCGGAGGCCGCTATTTCGCAAGGTAGCTTGATATGAGTCAGGTGTTAATTCAGGCAGGAACTAAACTATTAAACGCATTGGGTCGTCACAGCGACCTTATCATGCAGGCGTACATTAATGGTTCAGTAAAAGAGCGCGATCACAGCCCTAAGGTATTAGACCAGCTTGTTCAACTAGGCGTATTGTGGCGCCCGGAAGCGCAAAGCGAACTGCGTTTGAAAAGCGCGGTGAGAACGCTTTTAGAGGGGAGCTTACAAGACGAGCGCAACCGGACTATCAACGCCAATATTGGTGCGTCGCTGGCAAGTCTTAAAACCCTAACTGAGCACTATAAAGAAGCCCTTCACTACAACAAGTATAATGAAGCGGCAGCCCACATGGGCGATTTGACCGAGCATGTCTATCAGCTTTCAGAATCATTGAGTAATAGCGTGCGTGTCATGTTTGGCCGTATTAACAATGAGTTTGGCTACGTGTCTTCGGTTGAAGCTAAAATTCGCGAAAATGAGTTAGCGCAAGGACAGGTAACCGACTTACTTGCCCAGCTTGAGTGTTTCCGCTTCGATGAGTTAAGTGAACTGGCAGGTTCTAACCGTGAACTTCGTCACTTGCTGGTGGTGTCGCTACAACAGCGCTTTGCTAAAGCTGCACAGGAGCTGTCAGTAGTACAAGCACGCTTATTAGACTTGTTAGGCCGGTTTAGAGAGTTCCAAGGTCGAACACGCTTGCTTAAAGGCTTCTTGCTACACATGGAGCAGCAGCCTGATTTTGCGCCAGGCAACTACGCTAACCTGACTAACGTACCTGTGTTGTTTAACCAATCGGACGCGATTATTGCTAACGCCGCCCCAGACGTGAACAACGTTGAGCATGAAGCCGATTACCAAAATATAGTGGCGTCGTTAACCCACGTACACAAACGCCAGACTAAACACGAAGACACAAAACCGGTCGACATTGATGTGACTGAGCAATCGACCTTGTCACTTGAAAAAGATCCATTGCAGCAAGCGGTAGAAGCGTATTTCTGTGAAGTCATCGACTCTGGTCAGCCTAAAACGGCGCTGGATTACTTTGAAGAACAGGCGTTAGACTTTGACCCTGAAGTGTGGATTTATCAGGTGATCGGGGGGTATCAAGCCCTAAACGATGAAGATAAGCAGTTTTTTGCATTAGAATCCCATGGTAATAACGATAAAGTCTATACGGGCAATTTCTATATTAACGATATCACGTTGGGCTTGCGTTAACGTAATTTCCTAATCTTACCCATTGTCTGTAAAGGTAAGTCTGGCCCACGTTTATTAAGGGGGGCCAGATTTTCTTATAACGTCAACGGTTCAAATTTAAACGTAAGTTAACAATGTTGATTAACTTTGTTCTTGTCTTTTTTACGCAAATTTTTGCGATGTGTGACACTTGGAACCTGTCAAAAAACACCTATAATGCAATAGGTGTTTACACTTATTTAACATTGTGAACTAAAAGCTTCATCGCTGCGTAACACTACCGTCAATTCAGCGGTCTACATTATTAGCCCAGTTAAACCTTGGAACCAAGTTAAAGGTTTATAGGTCCTATCGTAGTTCAACAACGACGCGTTATTGATGCTTTGGGTGTTAAATAGCTCGGTGTAGACACAAAAAAATTATCGCTACTGCTAGGACGCAGAGCATGTTGTGGTACTGCCGCGTACAGTACGAAGAGGAAGAGTGTTATGCAATTATCAGAACAACAAAGTTTTAACCAAGCCCTTATCAAGCTTTCAGTATTACTTTATCAAGTCGACGGAATGGTCACATTGTCGGAACAAGACTACCTGAATGCAATGGTTGAGTCTTTAGACTGGCAAAGCCCAATCTGTCGCGAAGCATTTCTAAACGACACGATATACCAAACGCGAAAGGCCATTGACACCGGCGATGCCATGACGTTTTTACGCAGTTTGAAGCACGACCTATCGTTTGATGCCGAGAAAACGTTAGAGGTTGCAATGGCGATCACTGGCGTTGATGGCGAGCGAAGCGAGGAAGAAACCGAACTTCTATCATTACTTACCCATAAATTACTCGCCAAAGCATTAGTTTCGGGTAAAGATACACTGCAATAATCGCTTTTTATTGCCATAAACCTAAACGTTAACAATGCCAAATTTTACCGTTAAAGCAGCACACGCATGTGCTGCTTCTCTCGCGATGTTCTTATTGAGCGGCTGCCATTCGTCGCACAGTTCTCAGTTCAGCGCCAGTGCACAGGCCTTCCCGGTTGGTGTGCAGCCTTTCGATAATTACCTAAATGAAGTTGAACGTTACTTGCTTGAACATAGGGCGTTTATTTCTGACGAAAAAGCACAAGAAATGTCCATGAATATGCCATTTGAATGCGGCACACAATACCGCAATATTGGCGTTTTGTTAGTTCATGGATTAGGTGATTCACCTTACTTTTTTCGTGATGTTGCCAACGCTATGTGTAGTGAGGGCATTCACGTTAGAACCATCTTGTTGCCGGGACACGGCTCAAAACCCGGAGACATGCTAAATGTTAGCTATCAGCAGTGGCAGACAGAAACTAATCATCACATACGACTATTTTCCGAAGAAGTAGACAACCTCTACATTGGTGGCTTTTCGACGGGCGCTAATTTGACCACAATAGCGAGTTTTTCGATGGCTGAAGAGCTTGATATAAAAGGGCTAATGCATTTTTCACCAGCCTTTAAATCACGCTTCTTTGTGTCCCGTTTAGCGCCTTATATTGACTCATTATTTCCCTGGCCTAATGTTGAAGAAGAAGATAACCCAAGCCGCTATAATTCCACTGCAATGCCAGGGTTCGCTGCCTATCAAGAAAGCGTAAATGTGCTTCAAGATTTATTCTCTAAATCGGAAAAAGAAAAGCGTGCGTTGAATTTACCTGTGCTTATGGTGGTGGCAGAAAAAGACAGTGTGGTTGACACAAAAAAGGTAGCTGAACAGTTTAGAGATAATTTTACTCATCCACACAAGTGTTTATTGTGGCAGGGTGAGGACGAACCCGATGTTCCTGAAAATACACTCATCATGCAAACCATGAAGGTCCCGGAGCAGCGTATTAGCGCAGCCTCTCATATGAGTACACTTTTTTCAGATAAGAACCCGCTATATGGTACTACGAGTGACTTTCGCATATGTGATAACGGTCAAGGTAGTGACGCTGAAGCGCGCTGCAAAGCCGGCGAAGAAGTGTGGTATGGGCCGTGGGGATTTGAGCCCGATAACGCTGGTGAAGAGTTAGCAACTAATAAGAAAGACAAGGTGTATGCAAGGCTAACCTACAACCCTTACTTTGATAGGATGGTCGATCAACTACTCGCCTTTACTGGTAAAGCCAAGGTCAAAGCGTTTTGTAGAACCTACTAAAGCAGTAGGTTCTTAGTCCATTTTAAAGCTCTAACATCAGCTGTATTCTAATAAAAAACGCCCAAGCCTTAACGCGGGTAGTAACACTTGTTGTGACAACACACGTAGCTTGGGCGTCTCTCTTATTTCTCAAAGTAAACCTAGCGCACAGTCGCCGTTTAGATGCCGCTTAAATAGGCATAGCGCCCACTTAAGCGGGAAAATCCTAGGAATGCTGTGCGTTGGCTTCTTCCATTTCCTTCTCAAGCTTAGCGCTTTCGTCTGCACGTGGCTTGGTAAATCGGGCAAGTGCAAGATACAAAACCGGTGTCAGGTAAAGGGTAAATACTACGGCAATACCCAATCCACCAAATACGACCCAGCCAATAGCATTACGAGCTTCTGCGCCAGCGCCTGTGGACAGAATGAGCGGCAGGCCACCTAGGATTGTTGAAACCAGCGTCATCATAATAGGGCGTAAACGCACTCTACCAGCCTCGACAATAGCATCGTAAATATCATAACCCTTATCGCGAAGCTGGTCGGCAAATTCAATCAAAAGAATCGCGTTTTTGGCGAGAAGACCTATCAACATTACCAAGCCAATTTGCGAGTAAATATTAATGCTGGTGCCGGTTAAAAACAGGGCATAGACCGCGGCTGCAATACCAAAAGGAACGGTAAGCATAACCACAACCGCACTGTTCACACTTTCAAATTGTGCAGCCAATACAAGCAGTACAATAACAAAAGCCAACACATAGGTAAGCGCTACTTGCTTAGACGTTTCTTCATAAGTTTGTGCTTCGCCAAGAAACACAAGTCCGATACCGTTCGGTAATGATTCTGCTGCTAGATTGCGAATATTTTCCACTACATTACTAAGCGCTACGTCTTCGGGCAATTCCATTTCCAGTTTAATTGCGCGGCGCTGTGCCTGACGCTCTAATTCAGCGGCAACACCTTCTTCACTAATGAAAGCTACGCTAGAAAGAGGCACCAAGTTTCCGTCGGTACTTTTCACATACAAGCTAGTAAGCTCAGATGGATCTAATGTACTGCGATTATTAGTTTGCAGCATGATAGGGATAGATTGGTCGCCCACATTCAAGTCTGCGATATCATCGCCGTTCACTGCGGCGCGCAGGGTACTTGCTATATCGGTAAGCGGCACGCCCAGTTCTTCAGCACGGCGTCTGTCAATATTTACTCTCATCTGAGGTTGGGTAGGGTCGTAGCTTATTCTCGGTCTACCTAGTTCAGGTAGTGCATCTTCAATCTGACGAGAGAATGCTTGTGAAGCTTCGAAAATGTTTTCATAAGTGTCGCCAGTTAAAGCTATTTCAAGCCCGCCGCTTTGACCGCGAAGGTTCAAACTATTGCCGCCGAAGGCACTACCTGGCGCACCAGGAATTTGCTGAAGCTTAGGGCGTATTTCATTTACTACTTCTTGCAGAGATTTGTCTCGGTCATCCCAATGCTTCAAAGGCGCTGTGATAAAGACGATGTTGGGATCCCACGAACCGACTACCGTGTAAATGGAGTCTATGGTGCCGTTATCCACATAAGGAAGCAGCAGTTCTTCCATCTTTTCAGCTTGTCTGTCCATAAAGTTCAGGCCAGCACCGTCTGGACCTCGTGCAAAAATACGAATTGTGCCTCTGTCTTCGCTTGGCAGTAATTCATTATCGATATTTTGCGATAGAATATAAGCGCCACCGCCTGCTGCTAAGCTTAACACACCAACTACCCAGCCATATTTGAGCGCTTTTAATAATGACGCCTGATACAGGCGCAAACAAGCGTTGCCAAAACGGCCAAAGGTCTTGCTAAACAAACCGCTTTCTTTCGCTTCTTTCACCTTAAGTCGGGCGGTAAGTGCGGGAACCAAGGAAAGGGCGACGAAAGATGAGATTATAACAGCGCCAGCTAATACGCCTCCAAACTCCCTGAATAAAAGCCCTGCAGTAGAAGGAAGGAATGCGATGGGAATAAATACTGAGGCGAGTACAGCGGTTGTTGCTACTACTGCAAAGAATACTTCTCGTGTGCCCACCACGGCAGCCGCACGGGCACCTAGACCCATACTTCTACGACGCTGTATATTTTCAGAAACCACAATAGCGTCGTCTACTATCATTCCCGTGGCCAATACAAGAGCGAGGAGGGTAAGAATATTAATGGAAAAGCCCATGCCCCAAATAATAGCCAGTGCACCCGCTAGCGAAACGGGTATCGAAAGGGCTGGGACGATGGTGGCACGCCATGAACCGATAAATACTAACAATGTAACAACAACCAGCGCTACGGTAAGGCTGAGAGAAACGACCACTTCTTTTACTGAGTCGCGGATAAACTCTGCGTCATCTGCGGTGACTACGATGTGCATATCAGTAAAGCGCTTGTCGAGGTCTGCAACCATGGCCAGCACTTCGTCTGAAATTTCTATAGTATTGGAGCTAGCCTGACGGATAACACCAACACCTATTACCGGTGTTCCATCTAAGCGAACTACGCTGGTGGTGTCGGCTGGGCCAAAGTACACGCTTGCGACATCATTAATGCGAATGTCGCCACTAACAACAATGTTGCCCACATCTTCTGCAGATACCGAAGTTGCATCAGCACGTACTATGAGCGCTTGCTCGGCCGACTGAATACTGCCAGCGGGTACATCAAAAGGCGCAAGCGATAGTGCATTCGCAATATCACTCATTGAAAGACCGAAACTGGTTAGTCGCAGAGGGTCTACCGAAACACGTAGCACACGCTCTCTGTCTCCATCTAACGTAACATCGGCAACGCCTGGGATACTTAAGAACAAAGGTGCAACGTCGGTATCGACGCGCTCGGTGAGGGTTTCCATGTCCAAGGTATCGCTTGAAATAGCAAGGCTGACAACAGCCTGAGCGTCGCTGTCGGCTCGGATAATAGAGACTTGTTCGACATCTTCTGGAAGTTGTCGCTGAATTCGACTGACCGACTCTCGCACTTCATTAGCCGCGTCTTCCAGGTTAACGCCGGGACGAAACTCAACGCGAACACGGGCTGAGTTCTCTTCACTTTGCGCGTATATATCTTTTACGCCACTCACGCGTGCAACAGCACCTTCAAGGCGGCCAGTAACTTCCGCATCTACCGTTTCAGGAGACGCGCCTGGAAATTCCGCAGTCACTGTAACGCGAGGAGTGTCTACATCAGGTAATTCACGAACTTCAAGACCACTTAATGCAGCTAAACCGGCTATCGCAATAAGTAGGTTTAATACAACAATCAGTACAGGGCGTCGAATAGATAGAGACGGTAAGTCGCTAACTGACGAAGATAGGTTAGGATCACTCACCTTGAGGCCCTCCGGCCAGTTCGGTAGTAATTTCTTGTCCGGTACGTAAGCGTTGTACACCTTCGGAAATTAGTGTGTCACCCTCTTTAATGTCACCCGAAACAAGAATAGTTCCTCTAAGACGCTGATGAACACTCACGTCAACGCGTTTAGCCTTACCGTCTTCGGCAAGCCATATGTAAGCGCCAGTAGCTCCCCACAAAAGTGCGGCTTCTGGAATGGCAGCAAAGCGATCGCCTTCAATGCTTAAATTAACCCGAAAGCTCATGCCAGGGCGAAATTGATCAGAAGAGTTGTCGAGTAATGCTCTAGCGCGAAGCGTTCTATCTGCCTCATTGATACGAGAATCAACCTGAGCTATCTCGGCTCTTACTAGTTTCTCTCTGTCACTCCATGGCTCAAGCGTTACGTTTGGCGCATTCAGTAAAACGGGCAATGCTGCTTCAGGCGCTCTGAAGTTAATAAAGAGTTTGCTTCTGTTATCCAGTGTAGTGATCACAGTCTGCTCGTTAATGCGATCGCCTACTTCAACGTCAGTTATGCCCACAACCCCGTCGAAAGGCGCAACGATGTGTCTGTCTTGTAAATCGGCTTGAGCTTCTTCCAATGCAACTTCTGCAAGGTCACGTTGAGTGCGTGCTAAGTCCAATTCACTGACCGGCACAGCGCCTTGCTTATAGCTTGATGCTAATCGTTCTACGGTGCGCTGTGCGTCTTCCAAAGTGAGTTTGGCGCGTTTTAATGCCGTTTGCTGACGTCTGTCATCAAGACGAACAAGCACCTTTCCTTTTTCTACTGTTTGCCCAGGGACAAAGTTAATTTCTGTTACTTCATCAGAGACGGCAGGATACAGCACAATTGAACGAACGGCTTCAGCACTACCTACTGCTTCCACTTTTCGCGTTTCGTTCATAAATTCAATGGGCTTAGTTACTACAAGCTTTGCTTGCCTGTCACCCATAAACTGCGCATTTGCAGTTGGCACCATCATTAAAAAAAGAGCGCAAAGACCTGTCCATGTCTTCATTGCACCATAGAATGAATTTTTCATTTTAAACCCGTAGCGTTATTGGAACCTGTGCAGAAAAAGCTGCTGGCCCTTTATTTTTGTATTACCAAAACGTATGTTTTGTAGTCGATTGGTCGACCTCGTTGTTTGTACCGTATGGCACCACAGGCGGTTCAGCTAAGCAATTGCAGTTCGGCGTATTCCCTGTACAGGGTATCGCTTTTCATTAACGATGCATGGTCGCCGCTTCCTACGACCTGACCTTTATCCATAACTAATATGCGATCGGCGTGCTGCACTGTCGCAAGTCGGTGAGCAATCACAATGCTGGTTTTGCCTACCATTAATCTATCTATCGCTTGTTGAACCATACGCTCACTCATCGCATCAAGCGCACTCGTCGCTTCATCGAGGAGTAAAATTGGGCGGTCGGCCAAAATAGCGCGAGCAATAGCAATACGTTGTTTTTGGCCGCCAGAAAGTTTTACGCCTCGTTCGCCTAACTGTGTGTTGTAGCGCTCATCTAGGTTATCGATAAATTCGTGGGCAAATGCCTGTTTCGCTGCATTTATCACGGCGTCGTCACTTGCATATGGGCTGCCGTAGCGAATGTTTTCCAACACGGTATCAGCAAAGACCACGGGCTCTTGGGTAACTATCGCAATATGTTGGCGCAGAACGTCTACAGGCATTTTGTTGATTGGCGCACCATTGAACAGTATTTGCCCGCTACTTGGGTCGTAAAAACGCATTAGCAATTGAAAGAGGGTGGTTTTACCTGCACCACTTGCACCAACTAAAGCAAGACGTTCACCTGCTTGTATATCAATATTCAATTTATCAAACAAAGGTTTACTATCTGGATATGCAAAGCTGACCTTGTCCAACTGAATTCTAGGGACAGCCTTTGAAATTGAAACCTTATTTTCAGCCTCTTTAAGGTTAGATTCTTCTGCGTGCTCAGGCTCGGTAATTTTCTTCGCCTCATCTGATAAAGGTTTGATAGCTGACTCAGTGGTAAATAGTTCGTATAAACGTTCGCTTGCCCCCACACCGCGCTGTACTTCTCCAATGACTTCACTAATCGTGGCGACACTGCCGCCAGCCATTACGGCATAGAAAAGGAAAGCGGAGAGTTCACCTACGGTCATAGTGCCGTCTAATACTTGCCTTGCCCCTACCCAAGCAATAAAGATGATGGCCGTCATACTGATACACATGATGCAGCCAATAAGTAGTGAGCGATAGTGAATACGCTTTTTAGCTACGTCCATGGCAAGCTCTACCTTTTTAGAGAAATGCAGTCGTTCGGCATTTTCAGCGGTATAGGCCTGTACGGTCATAATTTCATGGAGACTTTCATCAATGCGTGCACCCAAGTCTGCCACTTTGTCCTGGCTTTCTTTGGCATAACGGCGCACTTGAGGCGCCAGTACTTTGATAGGAACCAGCACAGCGGGTACTGCAACAATTACACAGAAGGTAAGAAGGGGACTAGAAAACGTCATAAGTGCCAGTGCACCAACGAAAGTCACGACCGAGCGAAGGGTCATCGACAAACTCATTCCCACTACAGTCTGGATAATTGTAGTGTCGCTGGTAAATCGAGAAATGACCTCGCCAGTTCTAAGTTCTGCAAAAAATGAAGGCGGAAGAGACAGCAAGTGCGCATATACCTGGTTTCTGATATCAGCACTAACCCGCTCGCCAAGCCAAGTCATTAAGTAAAAGCGCGCATATGTTGCTAAACAGGCCACGATAGTAATGGCTAGCACTAATACTGTGGCTTTGTTTAACGTATCCGCTGCGTTTTCTATGAAGCCGCTGTCGATAGCGTACTTAATGCCTTGCCCAAGTAAAAGCCATGCAACTGCGGCCGTGAAAAGTGCTATAACTGCACCTACAACGCGCGCTTTGTAGCGAAGTAAATGTGAGCCAATCCACTGTAAGACTTGTTTGGTTGATACACTAGCGAGTGGTGTTGTCAAAATTACCTCTTCATGCGCATAACTAATTCATAGCGTTGATTTCGCTACGCTTATTAAAATTCATTATTTGGATTATACGGCAAAGCATGTACATTGGACGTAGGCAATGCGATTACAGCGGCAGTATTTACGCTGGGATGAAAGTTAACGTCGCAGAAGCAAAGCAAAATAGTTAAAACGGGAAAATAACGATGAGTGAAACACGTACTTTGTATTATGTTCATGATCCAATGTGCAGTTGGTGTTGGGCATTCGTTCCTACTTGGGAGCAAATACAGCGTGAGTTACCCAACGACATTGAGGTTGTCTACTTGCTTGGCGGGCTCGCACCGGATAGTGATTTACCTATGCCGGAACAAATGAAACTTACTATTGCAGGCTATTGGCAAACTATTCAAGATCGTGTGCCTGGAACACAATTCAACTATGATTTTTGGACAAAGTGTCAGCCTCGTCGTTCGACCTATCCTTCGTGTCGAGCAGTTCTTGCAGCAAAAGCGCAGGCTAGAGATAGCGATGAAGCAAAAGCATTAGAGAAGGCAATGATCAAGGCAATTCAAGAAGGGTATTACCTGAATGCGAAAAACCCGTCGGATTTTGATACCTTGATAGCATTTGCTGAAGAAATAGGGCTTGATGTCGAGCGCTTTGAAATAGCACTCAATAGTGAAAGTACAATTGAAAAATTAAACGAAGAAATGCATATGGCGCGTAGTATAGGCGCCCAAGGCTTTCCCAGCTTAATACTCAAGTCAAACAAATTTGCCGGGGCAGAAGAGACAAAATCACAAGCGCTTAAAAAGCCACAGTGGCAAAACGTTCCCTACGACTATAACGACGCAAGTGTAACGCTGCGTCATCTATAATCGTTATTGAAAAAAGCGAGTACTTTTAAACTGTGCCTTCCTTGCATTGTTCAAGGCGTAAATCTCCCACCGACTTTGGGTATTCAACACGGGTTGTAACGATTTCAGAAACAGGGACGCCAGAATCCGTTTCTTGGAGCCATACTTTCATATCGTGATGGTCACGAGATTGGTTGAGCGAGTAACGCTTGCCGCCTTCTAAGTTTACATCTAGCCTAACTATCGCCTCGCGAGTGGTACCATCAGGCAGGTCAGTGTTTACGACACTGGCTTGAACAAATAGAAAATGCTCTCCCGGCTCAACATCCCGAAGAACTAACGCACCGTTAGGGCGTTGGTTAAAACACATCAACTTTACGTACTCTCGCTTATTGTCAAAGGCTTCTCCGCGGTTAGCGAAAAAGTCTATACGAGCTTCATTGGGTTGGACTTCTGCTTGTTGTGTGACCATATCTGTAGCGGATGAACACGCGAAAAGTGGAGCAATTAATGTAGCGAGTATGAGTGATGATAATTTCATTCGAATAATCCTTCTTCGTGATCCATTTACTGAAGCCTTTGATTAACAAATGCGCCAGAGAAAAACTAAAATCCAGTTAACTGCCATCCTTTAAACTGCATATGGGTTAAGTTTTTTATCCACACTAAATCCTAGTGCTACGTTAACAATACACCACCAGATGATATTTTAAAGAAATTTGCGAAAGATCATGCATGTGTATTTGCGTTCTTAGGCTATCACCTACTTACGGGAGCGATATTGAACTAAACAAAGGATAAATCAGGTTTTCACTTGCATTGAGTGGTGATATCCGTATAATTCGGCGGCCTTCTAATTGGTGTCTGATTTTTAGACGTTGGTTGAAGGCTTAAGTTAACGGTAACGCTACAACGAGTTTGAGGCATTTATGGTTACTATTCGTTTACAGCGTGGTGGCGCGAAAAAGCGTCCATTTTATCAACTAGTGGTGGCTGATAGCCGTCGTGCAAGAAACGGTCGTTTCATTGAAAACATCGGTTTCTTCAACCCAACTGCACAAGGTCAAGCGGAACGTCTTCGCGTAGATCTAGAGCGTGTTGAATACTGGGTTGGCGTAGGCGCGAGCTTATCAGATCGCGTTTCTAGCTTGGTAAAAGAAGCGAAAAAATCTGCAGCGTAAGCTGTTATTAACTGGTGGTATAGATGAGTCTAGCGTCTGACAAAGTGATTGTTGGCAAAATTGGCGCACCGTACGGTGTTAAAGGTTGGGTCAAAATCAACAGCTATACAGAAACGCCAGAAGGTATTTTTGATTACGCGCCATGGTTTCTTGGCGATGAAAAGGAATACCAAATTGACCAGTGGCGACCGCACGGTAAAAGCCTCGTTGCAAAAATTGTGGGCGTTGATAGTCGAGATGATGCTGAGCGCATCAAAAACTTGGATATCAACATAAATGCTTCACAGCTGCCTGATTTAGGCGACGAAGGGGTTTATTGGCGTGAGCTCACCGGCATGAAAGTAGTAACAACGCAAGGTTACGACTTGGGTGTGGTGAAAGAAGTGTTTAATACAGGTGCTAACGACGTGATTCACGTTAAAGCGAATGTAGGCGATGCTTTTGGTCAAAAAGAAAGACTATTACCTTTTGTGTTCGACGAAGTCGTACAAGAGGTGGATAAGGAAGCGAAGGTCATTAAAGTTGACTGGGACCCGGGGTTTTAAGTGACACCGGAAAAGTGGTTCGGCGTTGTTAGCCTGTTTCCAGATATGTTTGCCCCTTTTACCCAACAGGGTGTTATAGGTCGAGCAGTTAAGTCTGGAACGTTATCGGTTGACACCTTCAACCCCCGTGACTTTACACATGATCGCCATCGTACAGTAGACGATCGCCCCTACGGAGGCGGACCCGGTATGCTGATGATGGTAAAACCGCTAACCGACGCAATACAAGCTGCCAAGAAAGTTGGTGGCGAAAAAAGTAAGGTGATCTACTTATCACCACAAGGGAAACCCCTTGACCAAGCAGGCGTACAGCGCCTTGCTAACATTGACCGCACAATTTTAATTTGCGGTCGATATGAAGGCATCGACGAGCGAGTAATCGAAAGCCATGTAGATGAAGAAGTCTCTATTGGTGATTACGTGCTAAGCGGCGGTGAACTGCCAGCAATGGTCCTTATGGACGCGGTTGCTCGATTAGTTCCTGGCGTGTTGGGGCATAAAGCCTCAGCAGTTGAAGATTCTTTCACTGACGGTCTTTTGGATTGTCCGCACTATACGCGGCCCGAAATACTCGATGGTCAAAAGGTACCTGATGTGTTGTTAAGTGGGGACCATGAAAAAATTAGGCAGTGGCGATTGATGCAATCATTAGGTAGAACCTGGCAGCGTCGCCCTGAATTGTTAAATCACCTAGCTCTGACTGAGGAGCAGCAGCGTTTGCTTGAATTATTCCAAGCGCAACTGCAGCAAGATGACAGTTAACTAGGACGAGAGGATATGATGAGCAAAGTCAGTCAAGATATCATCAAAAAAATCGAAGAAGCACAGCTAAAGACTGATGTTCCTGCGTTTGGTCCAGGTGACACAGTAGTTGTTAAAGTTCGCGTTACCGAAGGTGACAAAGAGCGTCTTCAGGCTTATGAAGGTGTTGTTATCGCTAAACGTAACCGTGGTCTGCACTCGTCTTTTACCGTGCGTAAAATTTCTAGCGGCGAAGGCGTTGAGCGTGTGTTCCAAACACACAGCCCGGCAGTTTCTTCAATTGAAGTGAAACGTCGCGGTGCGGTTCGTCGTGCTAAGCTTTACTATCTACGTGAGCGTTCAGGTAAGTCTGCACGTATCAAAGAGAAGCTTAACTAAGATTACTAATCCTTGCGTTATTGTTAACTTCGAAAAAGCCCGCTTCAAGCGGGCTTTTTTGTGTTTGGAAAACTAATAAAGTTCAATTATATATTTTGTCATATCGTTCATTGGTGTTGGCATGGCTAACGGGATGTAGTCCCCTAAGTCAGGAAGTTTAGCAACTCGCTTGATAAGCTTCTCAGCTGTTCGACAATGTGCTAACAACTCTTCTGAAATTGTCACGGTTTGTCTAGTAATACCACTTTGGGGATGCGTAAACGACCAACTAATTTCTTCACCCTCTTTAAAAAGTTCACTTTTTAAAATCATTGGTACTGTTGGAAAAGCTGGATACAGCCTTTGTGTGAGACCTTGCATTCCCGTAGAGTCATCAAAAATAATATATTTGAGGCCGAAGCGTTGAGATTATTGAATAATTCTACTGGCTGAGTCAATGTGATCATCAAAGTAGGCTAGAGAGTTACTTGGAAGATTATTGAAGTTTAACTCGGAAAAATCTTTGTCATCAATCAATGTAAACTTTTCATCCTTTGCGAGTGGGAGTTTTAGTTTTGACAAGTCCGGGTCTATCGCTACTACTTTTTTAAGAGATTCATTACCTATAAAAGCATGCAATGAGCTACCTATGAATACACCTGATTCTAGATAAAAATCAGGGTTTAGTACTTTACTTAGGCACCAAAAATTTAAATGGTCCTTTTCTCGAACTCCCCCTTTTTCAAAGAGCTTAAGTTGTATTGCTTCAGAGTAGTAGTAATTATAGGCTTCACATAACTCATGTACATTCAGTGCGCTTTTGTCCACATGAAAAAAATTGGAAAAAAAGCCAATGGCCTCGTTGATTGCTTCATCACGCAATCTTTTAAGCAGAGTTTTACTTAGTTGAGTTTCACCAAATCGACTATCACTTACCTTTGAGATCCAAGGGTTTTTTTCCATCAGAAACTGTTCTTTCATTATTTTTTTTCGCTTTGTAATTTATATTTAGTCTATCGGCAAGTCAGTATTTTCGCTTAACAATTAGTTTGAATTGAGGCTATCTCAAGTTGATCGACATCTTGAACTTCACTGTTACTACTATATTGAATTTAAATTTTCGCATTGAGTAGACTATGAGTTCTGACTACTTTTTATTTTTAAACATCGTTGGCGTCGCATTTTTTGCTGTATCGGGCGCATTGCTGGGGCATGATAAAAGTATCAATGGGTTTGGCATTGTCGTTGTCGGCGTAATGACAGCCCTTGGCGGAGGTACTTTAAGAGACCTCCTATTAGGAAAACCAATTTTCTGGGTAGAAACCTCAGAATATCTACTAGCAACCTATTCAGCTATATTCGCGACAGTCTTATTCATTCGCTATATGCCTTCACCTTCCAATTTTTACTTTATACTTATCGACACCATAGGGCTTGCAATTTTTAATGTCGTAGGCATCGAGAAAGCACTCATTAGTGGAACCGGAATGATTGTCGCTTTAACGATGGGTATGACAACCGGTATCTTCGGGGGCTTGATGCGCGATGTGGTTTGCAGAGAAGTACCTTACGTTATGCGCGGAGATGTTTATGCGAGTGCATGTTTTGCAGGTGGTCTCACTTACGCCGCCTTGTTTGCCCTAGACATCCCTTACATTTGGTGCATTTTAGGCTCTATCTCTGTAACAGTTTTAATGAGAATTGCATCGTTGCATTGGGGGGTTAAAGTCGATCTTTTTAGGAAGAGAACACCAAGGCCTAACTAACAGTGTAGAGTCCAGCATCGATATGCCCATGCAAATATCGGTGAAGCGTCGTAAGTGACGCTTCACCACGCCTATTATTGTTATGCCATGAGTGATAGCGATTCTATTAACGATTTGTTCTCGTTATCGATAGTGTGGATGATATGTTTGTGTAGACGCTTTTTGTGTTCGCCAAAAATGCCACGCTTTTTATCAAAGGTCTTAGCGTAGTTCAGCGCACCTTCCATCAAGCTCTCTTGTGTATCGTACGCCTTTTCTACCACGTGATCTTGCTCTAATTCTTTACCAGATACACGCCTTCCGGAAAGCTTCATTTCATTAAATCTGTAATACGGCATCGCTTTTTTAACAAACTCGATCATACCGGGCAGAAAGGGGATTGATAAATCTACTTCAGGGAAACAGAAGAAGCCTTTGTCTGCGCGCATAAATCTGAAGTCACAAGCGCACGCCAAAATTGCTCCGTTTCCGAAGGCGTGTCCGTTGATTGCAGCAATAACGGGAAGAGGGAACAGAAGCAGCGCTTTAAACACGTCATCCATACCGTACATAAATTGCTTTATTTCCTCAGTGCGAGCTGCTTTCATCGCTGGCATTAGCCAGTCTGTGTCTATACCTAGACTAAAGCATTTCTCATCATTTGATGTGATCACTAGTGCTTTACAGCTTTCATTACTTTTAATGGTATTTAACGCTGAAAGCATCTCCTTTGCGAAGAGAGGATTGTGGCGGTTCTCTCCATTTTGCATGGTTAGAATGGCGACGTCGCCAGTGTAGGTTAGGGCTAAATTTTGCATTGTGTTCTCATTATTATTCCACTCCCGCAATGATACAAAATCCTGACAATAAATGAAAAATTTAGCTTATTTATGTTGGTCAATTATTTAAGCAAGATAGGCATGTAGATCTGGCATATTGTTCAGTTACCGCTTCCCAACAACTTTAGTAATTTATAAGCGTGCTAGAGCACAATGTAAGAAGTTGGAATGTAAATTAAACAGTAAAGGAGGTTGTAATGCATATTGTGGAATTAACTCATGATGAATTGGAAGAAGTAAATGGGGCATTTTTACATGGAGCAGCGTTAGGTGCTGGTGCCTATTTATTAGGTTCTGCTTTTAATGGGGGCTTTTCTTGGGGAGGCTTGGCAGGAGCTACCGTAGCAGGCGCATTCACCGGTGGAATGACGGCGTTAGCGGGAGGGGCTGCGGCGGTTGGTAGTATCGGGAGAGCTGTTTTGGCCGGAAATGGAGCCGCGCTCGGTGGTGCTACTCAACAGATAGTGGACGCTTCGATTGAAACAAAAGAAGAGTAGACAATTCAACAAGGAGGCTTGCCTTCCTTTTTCGAGGCCAAAAAGATGCAAAAAATATATATAAAGTTTATAGCCACTCAATTGGGATTAACGGTGCTAATGTTTGTGGTCTGGAGCTTATTTGGCGGGATTGAGAACGCCAGAGAAATGTTGTTTGTAATCACAATATTATCAAGTGCGATGGCCGGCAATACGCTTATGAATGACGCTTTTAGTTTGGGGGAGTCAGGTAAAGTAGATTAAACCTCACTGTCGATTAAAAATTGTGCTATCTCTATGCACTATTGCCATTCAGTCATGCTCATTCGCTTCGAATCTACCCTAGATTAAAGTATTATTCGTTATTACTTGCGCTATTACGCTTGAGTTGCTAAAAAGTCAATGACGTTAAAGAAATATAGAAAAAGCTGGTTGTACAATAAAGTTTACATGCAGATTGCACACTCTTTTGGCGTTTAATTTTCCGTTTTTCATTTGTAGTTAAGAGAGTAAGAGAGCTCCCATGATCAAGGACACCGTAAATAATGTTCACGTAAGTACCGAAGATGTACTTATAACCCCTGAAGCGCTTAGTGCTGAATTGCCTGTGTCAGACAAAGCGTTAGCGGCTATCTCTGAGTCTAGAAAGATTGTTTCAGATATCATTCATCGTCGCGACCATAGATTGCTTGTAGTGTGTGGACCATGTTCTATACACGACGTTGAAGCCGCGAAAGAGTACGCACTTAAGCTTAAAGAGCTTCATGAATCATGCAAAGACACGCTATTTATCGTTATGCGTGTGTACTTCGAAAAGCCGCGTACCACAACAGGTTGGAAAGGTTTAATTAACGATCCGCATATCGACGGTACATTTGATATTGAAACCGGTCTTCGTAAGGCAAGAGAGTTGCTAATTTGGCTTGCAGAACTAGAGCTGCCTGTTGCAACAGAAGCACTGGATCCAATTAGTCCACAATATCTTGCTGAGCTATTTAGCTGGGCTGCTATCGGTGCGCGTACCTCTGAATCGCAAACTCACCGTGAAATGGCCAGCGGCCTGTCTATGCCTGTAGGATTCAAAAATGGCACAGATGGAAGCCTAGATATTGCCATAAACGCCCTTAAATCGGCGGCATCGGGTCACCGCTTTATGGGAATCAATAAGCAAGGCCAGGTAAGTATTATCGGGACCAGCGGTAATCCAGATGGCCACATTATTTTGCGCGGTGGAAAGCAGCCGAACTACGACTCGGTTTGCGTATCAGAGTGCGAGATTGAGCTGCAGGATGCTGGTTTAACAGCGGGCTTAGTAGTAGATTGCAGCCATGCGAACTCTTCAAAAGATTATCGCCGTCAGCCATTGGTTGCACAGAACGTGGTCAATCAAATTCTAGAAGGCAATCAGTCAATCATTGGCGTTATGTTGGAAAGTCACTTGAAACCGGGTAATCAAAAAGCTGAAGGTAAAAAGCCAGAAGAACTTGAGTATGGTGTTTCAATCACAGACGGATGTATTGATTGGGAAACCACAGAGAACTTAATATCTCAAACCAGAGATAAGTTAATAACTGTGTTACCCTTACGCCAAAATAAGCGCACGGTGGCATAAATCCAAGCAACGCCTAATGTGGCAAGTAAAAATTTGCCAATAAGCCCCGTGCCATTTGACTCAAGGATAAGACAGAATGGCCGATTTATCGCAGCACTTAAAAAAGTTAGATACGCTGCGTGAAGGTATCGACGAGCTGGATACCCAGCTTGTCGAATTACTCGCAAAACGCAATCAAATTACAACCCTGGTCGGTCAAATTAAGGCTGAAGCTGGTATGCCCGTTTATGTACCAGAGCGTGAAAAAGCGTTGATAGCCTCCCGCCGTGCTCAGGCAGAAGCACTTGGGGTGTCGCCCGATCTCACCGAAGACTTATTACGTCGAGTAATGCGAGAGTCTTATCACACGCAAAACAACAAATATCGCTGTGTGAAACCTGATGCTGACAACGTTGTTGTAATTGGTGGAGCAGGGGCACTTGGCCGTGTGTTTGTGAGCTTGTTCGAACGAAGTAATTACAACGTTTCAGTTGTGGAAAAAGACGACTGGGAAAGTGGTAGAGCAACATCGTTATTAAGCTGTGCTTCACTGGTTGTTGTTGCAGTGCCTATTAATCTAACCGAAGCCGTGATTAGCAAGCTTACTATGCTGCCAGAGGATTGCGTGCTTGCAGATATAACCAGTATTAAAGCTAAGCCACTTGAGGCGATGCTTGCCGCACACAATGGTCCGGTTGTTGGACTTCACCCCATGTTTGGTCCTGACGCGCCTGGCATGATTAAACAGGTAGTGGTAGTGTGCGACGGACGTGGCAGTGATAAATACAGTTGGCTCATTGAGCAAATGCGAATTTGGGGTGCTACCATTCATGACTCCAGCGCACAAGAACATGACCAAGCCATGGCTTATATTCAGGTAATGCGTCACTTCAACACGTTTGTGTACGGGCAACACTTAAAAGGTGAAGATCCTAATCTGGAATCACTCACCATGTTTAGCTCACCTATTTATCGTTTAGAACTCGCAATGGTAGGCAGGTTATTCGCTCAGTCACCACAGCTTTATGCTGATATTATTTTCAATAACCCTGATAACTTTGCACTTCTACGTCGCTTTTACGAGCGTTTTGGGATTGCATTGTCATTACTTGAGAATGGCGACAAAAAAGGCTTTGTAGAACAGTTCATGAAGGTCGGCGCGTGGTTCGGAGATTATGCGAAGAAGTGTTTAGTAGACAGCAAACAGATGTTGTTAAAAGCGGATGATGGTCAGCTTTTAAGAGACAAGTAGTTTTGACCGACTGTTTACAGCGATAGCTAATTTAAGGTAGCCAACGTGGCTCGTTCTCTTCGTTTGCCAATTACCAATACTTTCGCTGATGGCGGCTATTGTGTGAGAGCACATATAGGCGCGCATCAGCAGACCGTTCATCTTATTTTAGATACGGGAAGCTCAACCTTAGTACTAGGCGATATTCATTATCATGTTGAACGTGATGGTGATGTGAGGTTCACCTACTACTCTCAATCAATTAAATATGCTGCAGGAAGTTGGCTGGGCCCTGTTGTTAAAACCACGGTGCGCCTGGGCATTTTCGGTCACAGCATTTCATTGCCGCAAACTTATGTAGCAATAGTGAAAGAATCGCAAGAGACAAAAGAATCTTGTTTTAAAAAAGCTGACGGAATTATGGGGTTAGCTTATCAACCACTAAATCACGCCTATCGTTGCACTGACAAAATGACGTGTGAGATGAGCGAACAAACGTTTTTTGAAAAAGCGTTGGCTGAGCCTAACGAGTCAGCAATTATTAATCTAAAGACAGCTGATTACGTTGCGACCACACTCCCTAGCTACTTTTCTGAGTTAGAGCAGCGTCAAATTAACGCCGATAAATTCGCTTTTTGGTTACATCGCTCAAGCGTCTATAACGTAGATGGAAATTGTGTTCGCGCAGCGCTTGCACATAGAAAAAATCATGGCCTTTTTCTAATAGGTGAGCCTATTTTTCATCGAGACCTATACGCTCCTCCTATTAGGTCTGTGAAGGTACTCCACGATAAGTATTATAACGTCACGTTAAAAGCCGTAAAATCTGGAGAAAACGAAGGCATTAAAGCGCCGGCTTTGGATAAATCGGACGAAGCACGCTGGTGTTCAAATGCGATAGTAGATTCAGGAGCAACGGTGATTGGTTTGCCAGAATCTTTGTATAACGAAGTGATCGAGCAGATTTTTTGCTGTGTTGATAACGCGAAAACATTGCTTGAGCCCTTCGCTGCTTTCTCTTTAGAGGAGCAAGGAATAGACTTGGAAAAGCTAGATTTGGCACAATGGCCTGAACTAACGTTTGTTCTTGAAGGCGATGAGGGTGAAGATGTCTTACTTTCGCTGCCGCCAGAAGCCTACTGGCAGGAGCACGCCCCTACATTTAACCAAGCTTCCTTTAAAATATTTCCATTAAAACACTGGCCGAATCAAAGCATCCTCGGTCTTCCGCTGATCTCTCAATATTATACAATTTTTGACAGAGGACAGGGCACTAATGGTGTTGTATCGTTTGCACGAAAAGTGACATTAAGTGATACGGTTGACGCGATTAAACATGTTTTTGATAAAAACAGCTAAAACCCAATAATAAGAAAGGAACAGTTACATGCAACAAGGTAGCCTAGTATGTGTAGGAACCGGGATGATGGTTGGTGCGCATTTATCGCCTATTTGTCAAAGTCATATTGAGCAAGCCGACGTCGTTTTCGTATGTGTAGCTGAGCACTACATGGAGGCATGGATCACCTCTATGAATAAAAACACAGTAAACCTACAAACTTTCTATGGTGAAGGCAAAGATCGCCACGATACCTATGCTCAAATGACTAGCGCAATGCTAGAGCGTGTGGAGAAAGGTAAAAAAGTAGTTGGCGCTTTTTATGGACACCCTGGGGTTTTTGCAAAGGTGCCTCATGACGCTATCGCAATCGCTAAAAGCCGAGGGTTTGATGCTTACATGTTGCCGGGGATCTCTGCTGAATCGTGCCTATACGCCGACTTGGGCATAGACCCAGGTGCTCTAGGTTGCCAACACTACGAGGCAAACCAGTTTCTAGTATATAAACGAGAAGTAGATACGGCTGCGTATTTAGTCTTATGGCAGGTTGGGGTTGCAGGAGATTTCTCAAGTGCCGTTTTTACCTCCAGCTCTCTTCAACGAAAAAAGCTTACTGATAAACTGTTATCTATTTACCAAGCGAATGACAGCGCTATTTTATATGAAGCTGCAACCTTGCCCATCGATGAGTTCAGAGCTACGACGATTGCTATTGGTGAACTGCATAATCACGAAATTAACCAGCACTCTACACTTGTCATACCACCAGTTAGTAAACCAGTGGTAGATGATGTCGATTATTCCAAAGGTACTAACTAGTGCAGTTCGCTACGCCTCGTTTTACCAGCGCTTTACTTTGCCAGCAGTGGAAAGAGGAAACAGCAAGCTTGTACCAAAATAGAAAAGTTATGCGATTAATAGGTGAGCCCCTTTCTGAGAAGAAGAGTGAGGTAGTCGCTAGTACTTTCATTGAAACAAACAAAAGGCCTTGGCCAGCACAGAAGGTCTGGTCGATAACGTGTAATCAAACGCAGGCATTTTGTGGAATTCAGATGCTTTGTAAAAGCGTTTTACAAGACACTGCAGAGATTGGAATTATATTAGCGCCTTCAATGAACGGAAAAGGCGCGGCACGAGAAGCGATGGGCGCGCTAGTCGAATTTGGCTTGGAATATCTCAATTTACACCAAATTATTGCCCAATTCGAAAAGCGTCACCTCGCTACAAAGCGTTTAGTCACCCAACTGAACTTCAAACAGGCAGATGACAACTGTTTTCAGCCAAGTAAAACCAACTTGGTCACATATACCTTTAATCGCTAAACTATTTGGTTACTTCATACCTAATGAACCAGTAAGTATTTCTGTTTTCAAAGGTAATTGATGCAAATAGTAACTGGTATAATATGTCTAAAATGCTATATATTTGATTAACAACTCATCAAATAGTTGCTAACCTATTAAACATTAATAACTATAAAGTAGAACAAACTAATGAAAGCGCTAAAAGAACTTCTCGCTATTGCACAAGATGCATCTAAGCAACGTGACACTGATGTAATTGCACAATTTAAAGCTGACCACGCAGACGAACTTTCTCAAGAGAAAGAAAAGATGTGGTGTCTTTTGATGCCAGAAGATGAAGAGCAAGACGCGCCTGGTGATGCACAAGAGAGTGAAGAAAAGAACCAAGTGTCACTTCACTAACCTTGATAGTTTAAATTGTGGTTAGGTTTTTAATAGGGGCGTTACTTTGCCCCTTTTTCATATTTCCGCTTTCTGCTGACGAAATTGATCAGCAGTTAGTGCGCGCTGATGCACTTCGCAGTCAAGACGTGGAGGCGTTTCGTACGTCATTGTCTGCTCTCAGTAATAAATCAGCCTCCTTCTCACCGGCCCAAGTCCAATACTTTAACTATCTCAATGCTTATAGTTTATCGTATTCAGGAAAACTCATAGAGGCGGTTCCGCTTTATGAAAGTGTTTTTCAAAGTGCTTCAGATAAATCGTTACAACTACGAGCCAAAAATTCAATTCTCAACAACTACGCGTTAGTTCGGGATTTTCCCAAAGCACTTCAGCAAATTCCTGATATTGTTCCTCTACTTTCGTTAGCGAAAGATAAAGATAAGCACCTTTCAATTTTGACGATTGCGCTTTTTTATAATCAGTTGGAGGAGTTTGAGCAGAGTTTGCAGTACAGTGCTCGCGTAATTGGACAAGAGCTTTCTTCCCGCAATGCGTGTCTGGCTCAAAATCTGCGTAGTGAGTCGCTGCATAATTTAGGACGACTTGACCGAGAAACGCTGAATACAACCATTGAGGTATGTAATGCGAGTAAAGAGCCAATCGCTCTGAATCTAGCAAAATTATGGCTTGCTCAACTGATGTTAGCATCGCCAGACAGTATCGCAGGGGCGTTAGACGCCTTACTTGCTATCCAAGCAGATGTTGAAAGTACTAACTATCCACGATTAACGTCAGAGTACTATACAGCGCTAGCACAAGCCTATTTTGCCAATAAGCTCTTTCACAACGCACAGGAGAGTGCGCTTAAGGGCGCGGAGCTTGCAAAAGGCATGGGATATTCAAAACCCAGAAAAACGGCTTATTATATACTGTACCAGTCGGCAATAGAGAAAGGGGATAATGCACAAGCATTAGATGCATTCATTCAATACGCTGAGGCTGATAAAGCGTACCTTGATGAGTACAACGTTAAGCAAATGGCGATTCAACAGGCTAAGTTCGATAACCTCGAGAAGAATATCGAAATTCAGTTACTGGACAAAGAGAATAGCCTACTGAAAGCGCAAGCAGCACTTTCCCGAGAAGAAAAGCAAAATCACAGGCTGTTGATAACATTGCTTGCTTCCACCACGATACTTGTCCTTATGTGGGCAATAATAAATCGTAAGTTACATGCAGCACTTAGGGAAAAGGCGCAAACTGACTCGTTAACAAAAGTGGCGAACCGTCACTATTTTACTGAGTTGGCATCGAAAGCGCTTGATCGAATGTCAGAGCAGCAGGACGTATTATCTTTTGTAATTTTTGACCTTGATCACTTTAAGTCAGTCAACGATAGCTACGGTCATCCAACAGGCGATTGGGTATTAAAGGCAGTCGTTAACGCGGTGAGGAAACACTGCAGAAAAGAAGATGTTTTCGGGCGCTTAGGTGGTGAGGAGTTCGGCCTACTATTACCAGGGTGTAATGAGAAAAAAGCAAAAGAAATAGCGGAAAGTATGCGCAATAGTATCCGTCAAATTGATACAGCAGAAAGCGGTTTTACCTTCGATATTTCAGCAAGCTTTGGTATCTCCAGCACTGCGTCATCAAAGTATCAATTCGAGGCGCTGTATGCCAATGCCGATGAAGCTTTGTATGGCAGTAAAAAGCATGGCCGCAACAGAGTTTCTGTCTTCCAGGTTAATGGTGAAAGTGACGTTGGTAATGTTGGGCAAGCCTTTCAGCCTGCCTAAACATTACAACGAAAGAAAGTAAACAATGGGGCGTGTGCTGGCTTAATCAGCCAGCGCACTCGCCGCGGCCACTTTGGTCGGGCTAATTTCTTCGCTTGGATAGCAGCCCAATACTTTGATATAGCGCGTAATACCACGCAATGCATCAAGTGCATTTTGTACAGGGCCATCTTCTACGTTGCCCTCTACATCAATGTAGAACATCTCTTCCCATGGATTACCTGGAATAGGACGCGATTCAAGCTTCGTCATATTGATGCTGTTCTCTCGAAGCACCAATAAGGCCTCTACAAGTGCACCTGGCTTTTGGATGGTAGACATTACAAGTGTTGTTTTAGCAGGAACTTGAAGTGGAACCACTACTGGGTTACGCGCAACAACGATAAAACGGCTATGGTTTTCTTTTTGGTTTGCTAAGTTACTCTTTATTGCCATTAGGCCGTACAAGTTACCACCCGCTTCGCTGCCTATTGCGGCTACGTCATCGCGTTTAAGCTCACTAACTGTCAACATGGCAGACGAAGTGCTGTCCATGGTTTTCACTTCTACGTTCCCTAGTTCTGCTAAGAAATGGCTACACTGAGTGAACACTTGAGGGTGAGCGTAAAGCGTTTTGATTTTATCGATACTGGTGTTGGTTCCCACTAACAATGTATGGCGGATAGGGTGGGTGAGTTCACCAATAATACTAAGTTGGGTATGCTGTAGTTGGTCATACACTTCATTGATACTGCCAGACGTCGTGTTCTCAATAGGCAATACCGCGTAATCGGCTTCTGTACTTTCAACTTTGTGAATAATTTCAGCAAAGCTCTGACAGCCAATTTCCAGCAATTCGCCTGGGCGACGAGAGAAGTACTTTTGAGTTGCTAGATAAGAGTAAGAGCCCTTGTCGCCCAAGAATGCCACTCGGTTTAAGGGCAATGTACTGCCAGGGTTAGCGCGTTCAGCAAGCATAGCCTGCTGGTTTAAAACAGAGTCTTCAATAATAACGTGGAAAATTTGTGTCACATAATGAGGGTCTAAGCCGATGTTTTGGCCTTCTTTTATTAGGCGCACCAATAGCTGTTCTTCTCGCTTTTGATCTCTCACAGGAATGTGATGCTTTATTTTCGTCTCAGCCACTTCGTTGGCTAACTTTCTGCGTTCTGAGAGTAAAGTAAGTAATTCACTGTCTAAAGCGGTAATCCGCTCTCTAACAGTATCTAATGCATTGTCTGACATATCATTCCCGTGCGTATCGTATAAGAAAATTCTGCTAAAAAAAAACCTCCCAGTTGGGAGGTTTTCATGCATGTAGCCGCGCCTCCCTAGTTAAAGGATATAAACGCAAAAAAGAAAAGTGCTACGTGCATAGTATTCTGTTTCATAGGTTTGAATGTATGTTGAACGCCTATGTGTGTCAACCGATTTTTACAAATTGAATAGTTGTTTTTAATGTGGAGGACTTGAAAAAGTAATTAAAATGCGCTGTTGGCTTTATAAAAAGCCAAACGGTTAGGGCATGAAGCGCTGGCAGATGCCGTAAATAAGCACCTGCCGGTGGGTAATTTGAGAACGTCGTTTATATTTTAACGCTTAGTTACCTAATAGTGCTGAAAGCATTTGTCTTACTTCGTTGGGCTCAAAAGGCTTATCGCATAGCGCGTTCACACCTGTTTGCTGGATATTAGCCATATGTGCACTGTCAGCCGACTCTGACGTTACCATGATAATCGGTATATGTGTGGTTTCTGGATTAAAGCGGATAAATTCCGATAGTTCCCTGCCATCCATTTCGGGCATATTGTAGTCGGTAACCACGAGGTCAAAAGGTTCATCTTTTATATAAGTTAGCGCCATTGCGCCATTCTCAGCTTCTTTTATGCGTTGAAGCCCCATGCCTTCTAGTACGCGTCGAATATGATTACGCGCTAATTTACTGTCATCAACAAGAAGTACGCGAACGTCGTGTACGTCAAATAGTTCTAATTCTAGTTCATCGTGATTGATTAAATCTAAGCTTGCATTTAACGCACGAGACAAATGAAGGGGTTCAAATGGTTTAGGAAGAATTGCTGCAACACCGGCCTGCTTAAACTCTTCTAGTTTGCTTAAACGATTTTCACTGGAAACTAACATGAAGGGGATTGTTTTAAATGCGTCGTCTTCTTTAATGAATTTAAGTAGTTCTAGTGCGGTTCCATCTTCGTAGTACATCGCGCTTACGATTAGGTCAGCACCGTGCGCTTTTACCGCTGAACGAGCTTCGGAAAGGGTACTGACGGGGTCAATTTCCTTTACGTGTTCTTTTAACAACAATGTGGTGATGATCTTTCTTTGTGTGTCAGAAGGCTCAACTAAAATAATGTGTAGATCAGAAATTGACAGCTTTTCCATTTCAGACTCTTTTTGTTATATGTTTATGAAAAAGTGAGAGCTCGCTAGCTGGCTAGCGTAACTTTAGCCCCCAGCAAGCTTAACTTTATACCCTTTATCGGTAAGTAGTGTGCGGAGCTTTTCCCTGTCATCAGTTTGTACTTCAATGACACCGTCTTTCACTGCGCCGCCGCAACCACATTTTTTCTTTAGCTCAGAGCCTAGTTTTTTCAGCTCATCAGACGCGAGGTCTAATCCCTTAATCAGAGACACCCCTTTTCCTTTGCGACCTTTAGTTTCCCTGTGAATACGGACAACGCCGTCAGAAGACACCGAACGCGCTTGCTCTTTTGGCTCAGGCTTTATTTTGCCGCTTTCAGTACTATAGACCAAAAGGGCGTCTTGCCAGTCTTGCATACATACCTCAATAAATTGCGTCTTTCCATCTAAATGGCGATAAAAAAAGCATTACCATACGAAAGTTTAAGAAGACTTTCATGGCGATGTGTAAAACTTCAACTAGTATAAGAATAGCAAAGTTAAAAGCATGTGATGAAGCATTTCTGCTTACATTTTTAAGGAGCGAATATGGAAATAACGTCAAGCTATCAAAATCAAGGGAAAGTACTAGTGGTAGATGTAGGCACTAAGTTTGACTTTAGTAAGGTAGAAGACTTCAGAAACGCCTATGGCGAACTGGGCGCCGATGTTTCTCACATCGCCGTAGATTTATCGCGTACTGAATACATGGATAGCTCCGCCTTAGGTATGTTGTTAAATATGCAAAAGGCACTCGCTGAAAGAGAATTAACCTACAGTATCGAAAATGCCCGTCCTCAGGTTGCTAAAATCCTGAAAATATCTCGATTCGATAAAAAGTTCGACATTAAGTAAGAAAAGTAAGTCGCTAAATTAACATTTTATCGAAGAGACATACGTGAAGATCCTCATTGTTGACGACGAGGCTATCAACCGTACATTGCTTACTAACATGCTTTATAACGCAGGTTATAAAGAGTGTATCGAAGCGGTGGATGGTGTTGAAGCTATCAAAAAATTTACGCACGAAAAACCCGACTTGGTTTTGCTGGATGTTGTGATGCCTGGGCTCAGTGGTTTTGACGTTGCACCCAAAATACGCAAGCTTGCGAAAGGGCCGTATCTACCTATTCTTTTTATCACCGCTTTAGAAGATAAAGAAAGCTTAGTGAGGTGTCTGGAAGTTGGCGGGAACGACTTTGCCACAAAGCCCTTCGACCGACACATTCTAATTGCCAAAATTCGAGCCCACTTAAAAATACGTGCTTTGAGTGAACACATAGAACAGCAAAATAAAGCACTTCGATTATTCAATCAAAGAGTGGCGAGAGAGCACGCCATTGTGGAACATATTTTTAGCCACGCTATTGTCAATCGACCCGAGGTAATGACGCATTTCGACTGCTTCCTAAAGCCAGCTGAAACCTTTAATGGCGACCTCTTTCTATGCGAATCAAGCCCTAGTGGTGGTATTTATTTTGTGGTGGGAGATTTTACAGGTCATGGTTTGGCGTCAGCAATTGGTGCGTTGCCTGTAACCCGAGCCTTTCAGGAACTCAGCCAGCAAGGGGTATCTATTTCTGAGATTATTTCAGAATTAAATCGAATTTTAATTAAGTTTCTACCAAGTGACATGTTTATGGCCGCAGTGGTGGGCGAAATTAACGCGGGGGGCAATAGAATCAACTTATGGCAGGGTGGAATGCCGGCTGTCATTGTTCCTGCGAAAAATGATTTAGCGCTGCGCTGCATCCCCTCACGTCACATGGCATTAGGGATCCTAGACGAGCATGAACTCAACACCGATTGCGATACCATTCAATTAGGATGCAATGAACAGCTTGTAATTTGTAGCGACGGGCTAATTGAGAGTACTAATCAAGAGGGAGAAATGCTTCTTGAGGAAGGCTTGGTAAGAATAGTAAAAGAGCAAATGCAGACGCATGGGAAAATAGAATCCAATTCACTTTTTCTTAAGGCGAAAGAGCATTGCGCAGCCTCTTCATTTCACGATGATGTCACGCTAGTCGTGTTTACCTCTCAACCCATTAAAACGCCCGTATCACCAAAGATGGATTTTGGATTGCCATCGGTGCATGAAGTTGCGCTTGACGCACAACATTTGAAACAGCCTGACATTCTTCAACGCGTGCTACAGCTTGCGGGGCAATGTGAGGGCATTCAAGCGGTGCGTTCGATAATTTATACTGTGTTGTCGGAACTGTTTAATAATGCGTTAGAGCACGGGATCTTGAAACTCGACTCAAAACTCAAAGCTGATAGTACAGGGTTTCATCAATATTACGAAAACCGCGAGGCTTCACTAAAAGCGCTTAGTCACGGGCGAATTAATATTAGGATAGAGTCTTTACCCCTTAAAGGTAAGGTGTTGATAGCGGTTGAAGATAGTGGTGAAGGCTTTGAGTGGAATAAGGCAAGTATGGTAGGCCGGCGTCATTCCGTTCATGACGAAAGCTTTGGGCGTGGGCTCCCTTTGCTTCACGCGCTGTGCGAACGAGTGTGGTTCGAAAATGGCGGGAGTAAAGTGATTTGCTTACTTGATACTAAAATTTAGGCGCCTTTAGAAAATATCTTTACGAGCAAAATGTTCATATTCATGTTTCTCTGAGGGCTTTTAAACTCTCACTTTACAGCTCTAGTCGCTGAGTACAGTTTACATAGACTTGCTTACTTAGTCATCGCTGTAAATCTGTCCATCTAATCCAGCAATTAATCGAATTTAGCTTTTACCGAGTAAAAGTTTTATCGATACTCAAATTTCATTAACCGCGGGCGTTTCTGCGGTGACACAAGAAGTAGGGCCCCATGCTGAAATCATTTCTTAAACTTTTCGAAGACACGCATAAGCGTACAGAGCCAACGTATACCGTTGAATTGGCGACTGCTGCATTACTTAGTGAAATTGTTAACGCTGATAATGAGGTAACGGATAGCGAGAGAAGTGAATACGAGAAACAGCTCAGAAAGCATGTAAACATAGATGAGGAAGCGATGTCGTTGTTGCTTGAAAGAGGGCAAGAGACGGCTGACGATTCAATTGACTTAGTGCGTTTTACTCAAGTACTAAATAAACACTGCAGCGCTGATGAGAAAAGAGATGTGATAAAGAGCCTCTGGGCTATTGCATACGCGGATGAATCTTTAGCGCCTCTTGAAGAGAGTACTATTCGTCAAATAGCTGATTTATTGTACGTTCCCCATAGCCAATACATTAAAACTAAACTTGAAGTAGTTGAAAGAACATAGCGTTCATCATCACTCAGTTAGTCTTTTTTGTATTAGCTAAAAAAAATGGATTCAAATTTAGCGACCTGTACCTTACTATTGTGAACAAATAATAATAAAAGCTTAGCGGTGACAGTGCTGTTTCAGAGCCTTTGGCATCACTTGCTTACAACAGCTTGCAGTACTGAAGTAAGGGTAGTTGAGTGTTTAGAACGTTGAAAATCCCAATTGGGCTTGTCATTGCATTGACGATGTCGGTGCTGGCGCTCTCTGTGGTAATTGTTAATAAATTAGAACACAACGCTTCTGTGGTGGATGTGGTTAAAGGCAATACAGCGACGTTAAGTAACGCTTTGTCGCTGCAGTTATCGGTTGTCATGGAGCGTAGTCCCGGTGATAACGCATTATTTTCCTCTCTTTTTCAACCGATAAAAGAACACGATAATCTTATTTCCGCCACGCTATATGACAACGACTATCAAGTCATTTCCACCATTCAACCTGATTCCTTAAGCCAGCTTTCCAATCAATCTGTTCCTCTTGATCCTGCAGAAATTCCATTTGGTGTTACGCAATACGACAATGTTATCACTGCCCATCAAATTGTAGGCAGTAGCCTATACCCACTTGGACATGTTGTTCTTTATGTGGACATTGAAGACACCATGGCGGCAAGTTCAGTTCGCCAGCTCATTAAGCAAGTGCCTATCGTTATCGCGATTTGGCTGCTTTGCACTGGCACTTGTGTCTTTATTTTATATCGTTTGATTTCTCCTATTGGGTCGCTGAGGCAGTTTACTCAAGAAGTATTTGAGTCAAAAGACTATGCGCTGCGCAGTTCACTTAATACATCTAATGAAATTGGACAGTTATCGAATAACATTAATAGTTTATTGGATACCATTGAAGTTGAGTTACTTATCAACTTTGAGCAAAAGCAAACATTGGTTGATCAACAAGAAACCATGTCTCGTCTGGCAAACTTCGATAGTTTAACCGGTCTTCCCAATCGACAGTTTGTTCTCGATAACTTAAGACTTGAGCTAGCCAGAGCCAAAAGAAATGATGAAGACTTACTGCTCCTGTTTTTTGATTTAGATGGGTTTAAGGGCATCAATGATTCTTTAGGACATGAAACCGGGGATCTCATTCTCATAGAGGTTGCTGACAGAGTTCAGTGTTTGCTGCGCGACGGCGATTTATTCGCGCGACTGGGAGGGGATGAGTTCTTAGTACTGCCCGATAGAGATGTGACTACTGACCAAGCGCAAAGCTTGGCAACGCGACTTATTACCGCATTTGATGAGCCTTTTGAACTGCGTGGCTTATCACTAACGGTAGGTTTAAGCGTTGGAATCGCTACGGCTTCTGATGCGGGCTACGACCTAAGCGAACTGATGAGCAATGCAGACCTTGCAATGTATCGCTCAAAAGCGCGAGGGCGGGGCAGCTACACACTGTTTACACCTGATATGGTTGAGTCGCATAAGCGTAAACTCCACTTAGCTAACGGTATTGAGCAAGGAATCAGCAACGATGAGTTTGTTGTTTATTACCAGGTTAAAGTTAATAACGAAGGGAACGTAATCGGCGTAGAAGCGCTTATTCGTTGGCAACATCCTGAATTTGGCTTGGTCATGCCGAACGAGTTTATCCCCATTGCTGAGCAGGGCGGTAAGATCACTGCAATTACCCGTTGGGTAATTAAACGCGTTTGTATTGATATGCCAGATTTAAAACAATGGGCCACGTCTCCGTTTAGAGCCTCAATCAATTTATCTGGACATGATTTGCGAAGCTCGCAGCTGTTTGACTACATCTACAATACTTTCAAGCTCTATGACATCAACCCAGAAAACATTGAATTTGAAGTGACAGAAAGTGCGTATCTAGAAAACTTTACTCTTTCAAACAAGTTCTTCAGACGCATCGGAAATATGGGGTGCGCCATAGCGCTAGATGATTTCGGAACGGGTTACTCCTCGTTAAGTTACCTGACGCAAATCAATATCGACACGCTAAAAGTTGACCGACAGTTTGTAATGGAAATTCAAACTTCAGAACGAAGCCGTCTTGTGACTGGGGCAATTATTGATTTGGCGAAAAGACTGTCACTCTCGGTATGTGCTGAGGGCATAGAAAACCTTGAACAGTGGAGTTACCTTAGAGAGCATGGATGTGACAATGTGCAAGGATTTATGTTTAGCAAGCCCATCCCCTTGTCGGAGCTCACTTGTTCTCCCTCCCATTACAGCGATAGTAGTTTCTCTGTATAGCAAGGTATCGATAAAACCACTTTGACATACAGTGTTTCAAAGTGGTGTTTCTTTTTTGCAACATTTAACCTGTATGCTGAGTGCTTAATAGTACATTTGTTTATGTATGTTACTGTTTTTAATATGCTTTTCCTTTTTGGTCTGAAAATAGCATAAGCAGTTTGAATGCAATTATGATAGTGGTTAATTGAAGACTAGTGGTAGTATCCATGAGCTTTAATGGCAGCATAACCTGATAACACAGGGCTGGTATCAAAGCGGATTGAGAAGGATTTTAAAAGCGTTTAGCGGAGGATTCATGATGAAACGTCTCGAAAAAGTTTTCTTAGCACTTTGTGCTGTTGCTGCAGTACAAGCCATTTCAGTAGCGGACGCGTACGCAAGTCCAGCGCGCTCGTTGATGCAGGAATTAGACACAGATAAAGACGGCCTGATATCACTTAAAGAAGCGGTTCGGCACACAGGTCTACTGCGTAATTTTGGGCTGATTGATGACAACGAAGACGGCAAACTTTCCGAAGCCGAATTGGCAAAAAGCAAGTTGACGCCAGGCAATGAAAAGCTCACAGCAAGTGAGTAGATAAAATAATATAGTTAAGAGGGTAAGGTTCTGATAAACAAGGTTTCGTTTGGTGAACGCTTGGTACAACTTGGTTCACTAAGGCAGTTGACGCTAGGTAGTTTTGTACTGGCCCTTATTCCTCTTATAGCCTTACTTTGGCAAAGTCAAAGCGACTTAGCCAAAGTGGGTCAAATGACAACACTTGAAACACGGTTTGTTGTCGATGTTGTTAGCGACATGCAAAGACTCGATAACGCGGTCGTTGACGTAGAGCGCAGCATTCGCCAATTTGCTGTGTTGAGAAATGATAGGGTGGCATCTCTTTCTGATAACGCCATCGATCAATTTGCCGTGGCCGCTGACAATCTATGTCAGGCTCTCTCTGTACCAACTACCTGCACACGACTTTCACAACAGCTAAATCAATTAGCTGAATATCGAGCGATTGAAGATCAGCTTTTACTTAATGCCTACCTTGCGTCAGTGGGCGATAGCGTAGACCAGCTTCGCGACGATGTAGAGGCCGCTATTACTGAACGTGTCAAAGTCCAGCAAGATGACTTAAATGCCATGCAAGCAAAACAAGCTTGGTCTACAGCTATGCTTGTAAGCGTTTCGTTATTGCTAATACTGATGGGGAGTCAGCTTATTGTGAACCCCGTTAACAACTTAAAAAAGATTATAAGGATCATGGCCCACAGCGACGGTCAGCTTCCACCCCTTTCAAGACAAGCGCCAAAAGAACTGATTGATGTAGAGAAAGACTTACATTGGCTTTATGATCGACTACAGCAGTTGGAGCATATTAGAACCGCCTTGCTGCGACACGCTGCTCACGAGCTCAAAACTCCGCTTGCCAGCATTAAAGAAGGCTGCAGCTTGTTGTCTGAAAACGTGGTGGGCGAGTTGAATAACAGTCAACGCGAAGTACTTTCGCTACTTACTGCTAGCACGCAAAGACTCAATACGCTGGTGGAAAAGTTGCTCGACTACAACCTGCTGTTGCAACAAGCTCAGCCGAAAATGGTACAAAGTGACGTTAGCAAGTTAGTTTCTGCTTGTTTAGAAGATTACGCGCTCGCCATTCAGGATAGAGAAGTGGAAGTAAAGATAACCGCGTCCGAGGTGCGTATAGACGAGGAGCTGTTTAGAAGAATACTTGATAACTTGGTGTCCAATGCAGTCGCGCATGGCGCAGTGGGAAGACCGATAAATATTAGCCTTTATAACGAAAACGATAATCTTGTACTGGATGTTGCCAATCGCGGTAAGCGTATTGCTCCAGAGTCAGTACATACTTTATTTGAACCTTTTATCCGAGGAACCGAGCCGAGAAACGACAATGTCATTGGGACGGGTTTAGGGTTATCAATTGTTGCCGATTGCGCTCGACTGATGCATGGTGATGTGCGTGTTGTAGATGTAGACTATGCCGATGTTTGCTTTAGAGTGACCATTGGGCAACAGGAAAAATAAAATGAGAATAAGTGGTTTAATTGTCGCCTTACTGGTGCTGACAGGATGTCAGAGTTTAACCAGGAACAACGACAACGCAGGTGAGCCAGAAAAGGTGACGCCTGTAGCTAAAATAGAACGTGGCCTTTGTTTATTTGTTGAGCCTCCACAGGGGTTCGAGCACAATTGCGATGCAACGTATTGGCTTAACGCGTGGATTGACGCGGCTAACCAACCTTGGTTAGAGCGTAAGCAAGTATTAAAAGCGTTAGGTGATACAGCATCTGACACACTTCACGCCTACGTTTTAACACTACCAACAGATACACCTTATCAAGACAGGTTGCGCGCGCAGCTTGCCTTAAATGATATTGCTGGAACATTTACACCCACTGCGCAAGAAGTGGTGACTGTTATTGCTGCGTCGCACAACAATCAGATTATGCAGCTTGAATCTGCCATGGTGGTGTTGGAGCAAGAAAATACTTCTCGTGGCGAGAAAGTAAAAGCACTTGAAATTGAAGCAGTTAACCTGCGCAAAAAACTAGAAGAATTGTTGCAGATTGAAGCAACACTGATGGATAAAAACAGGAGTACACAACAGTGAGCGAAAAGGCGAGTAGTAACCCTAACTTATTGTTGGTAGATGACGATAAGAGCTTATTGCGCTTATTAACCATTCGTCTGGAAGGCGAAGGTTATGAGGTGACCGCAGTGGAAGACGGTCAATCAGCGTTAAGAAAGCTTCAAAACGACAACTACGATGTAGTATTGAGTGACTTGCGTATGCCGGGCTTAGATGGCCTGAGTTTGTTTGAAGAAATTATGGGAATTAGAAAAGATATTCCTGTAATTCTGATGACGGCTCACGGCACCATCGCTGATGCGGTAGCAGCCACTCAGCGAGGTGTATTTGGGTTTTTACCTAAACCTGTCGATCACGACGAATTACGCGCGCTGCTGCAAAAAGCACTTAGCCAGTCTCAAGCTGCACAGCCTGGGGATTGGGCAAAGGACATCATCACCCGTTCTCCAGAAATGCTAAATGTACTAGACCAGGCGTTCCGCATAGCTCAGCGTGAAGTATCAGTGCTTATTAGCGGTGCGAGCGGTACAGGTAAAGAGCTGCTTGCTAATGCCATTCATAAAGCCAGTAACCGCAGCGACAAACCATTTGTAGCTATTAACTGTGGAGCATTGCCTGAAAACTTGCTTGAGTCGGAGCTATTTGGTCATGCCAAAGGTGCGTTTACCGGTGCTGTAGCTGCTCATCCGGGTCTGTTTAGAGAAGCCGACGGCGGTACCTTGTTCTTGGATGAGATTGGCGATATGCCGATGACGCTGCAGGTAAAACTGCTGCGTGCATTACAAGAGCGTCAAATTCGTCCAGTAGGTAGTAGCAAGCACGTAGATATCGATGTGCGTATCATTTCTGCAACGCACAAAGACTTGCACAAAGAAATGGAAGAAGGCACCTTCCGCGAAGATTTATATTACCGCCTAAACGTGGTGAACCTAAAACTTCCGTCGCTGAAATCGCGAAGTGAAGATATTCCACTTCTGGCTCGCTCGCTGCTTCAACAAAGCGCACAGCGTCATGGCGTGAATGTAAGCCAATTTTCTGATGACGCGATGCAGCAGCTGGTAACCTCATCTTGGCCAGGTAACGTACGTCAGCTTGTGAATGTGGTCGAGCAGTGTGTTGCGTTAACGCAAACGCCTGTTATTCCGCTTCACTTAGTAGAGCAGGCTTTGTCTGCCACTAAACAAAGCTGGCCAACGCTTACAGAAGCGCGCGATGCCTTTGAACAGCAATACTTGCACAAGCTTCTTAAAATGACCGACGGCAACGTAACGCGCGCGGCAGAGCTTGCTGGTAGAAATAGAACTGATATGCACAAGCTTATGAAAAAGCACGAGCTAGACGCAGCTGATTTCAGATAGACGTAGTCGAGCTTAGAGAGTTATTAAACGCATCACTTGTTAGTGATGCGTTTTTGTTTTGCGATACGAAAAGCGCAGGGCTGGGGTTATGCTGGAAAGTGTTCTGAAAAAATAATGGCTTCAACTGTGCGGGCGTGGCTTTTTAAGCTTTCTATCTCAACGTCTAAAAAGTCACGCGGTTCATCAAACAGTAGGCATAACGTGCCCAATTCATAGCCATCTTTGTTGCGTAAGATAGCACCAGCGTAAGCTTTTATGAAAGGGTTGCCAGTGACCAGCGGGTTATTAGCAAATAGCTTATCGGCTTTAGCGTCGGGAACAATTAAGTATTCTTCTTCGGCTATCGCGTAGGTGCAAAACGAGATATTACGCGGTGTTTCGGTAGCATCCATACACTGGCGAGACTTAAACCATTGACGATCTTCTGCAACAAGGCTTACTAAGCAGGTTTTAGCATTAAACTCTTCTTGTACAGCTTTGGTGAGCTCGTCAAGTTGTTCGCTTGGGGAAGTATCTAAAATATCTAACGATTCAAGCGCAGCAATACGCGCTTTCTCATATTCATGGTTCATTGAGGTTATTTCACAGTTAATAATGGTGTAGTACCAAAATAGATAAGAACAATAGTTTACCGCTGAATTAGAAAAACGCTATCTATTAAAAAATATTCATAGGCTCAATGTCAGTTGCTCGTCATCAAAACAGAGAATTCTGCGCTGGCTGAGTTTTAATAGACAGGTTATTTAGCACGAGTGATGGAGTAGTGTTGTTATACAAATCGATAAACTGCTGCGCTAGCCAGGGAGCATCTTTGTTGTCTGGGCGGTGACAAAAAAAGTACACGTTTTTTCCTTCACTTTGCCAAATTTTCACTTTTTTCACCCAAGGCAATAAACAGCGTTGGTTGTCATCATCAACATCATTGCCTACAAAGCGCACAATGGGAGTATGTCCTGTAGCGATAACGTTTACCGGTACACGGGGCTTTTTCTCTCGCACTTCCTCGAGCATCGCACGTCTATTGCTTCCCCCTGCGTCTAAAGAGCCAGTAAACAGCGCTCGGGTGTCCATAATGATCCTATTTGCACCGTGGCGGATCAAAAGTTGGTTAAGCGCCTTTTCCTCGTCACCCTTTGCAAAAAACGCCAAATGGCGAACTTCAACCGCTACGTTTAATTCTTGAGGTAACGCTGCTAAAAAGGTATCCAAAATGGATAGCTTTTGTGGCCCGAAAGAAGCGGGCAGTTGCAGCATCATGACGCCTAGCTTTTCTTTTAGCGGGCTTAACAAAGCAAGCTGCTGGGCAACCTCTTCATCACAATGCTGTAATTGATGTACATGAGTAATGTTCTGGTGAAACTTGAAAGTAAATCTAAAGTGATCGGGTGTTGAATTGCACCATCTTGCTACAGCGTCTTGGTGGGGAAGAGAGTAAAATGTGGTATTCCCTTCAACCGTATTACACTCCTTAGCATACAGCGACAATCCATTATCAGACTTGGGATAATTAGCAAACCAAGTGCTTGGCCAATGGCTGTGTTGCCACATTGGTAATCCAATATAGAGATTTCCTTGTGATATGGCTGATTTGTGCATATTTGTCATTGGGCTTTATCAAGCATTTGTTTATACTATGCGGCCTTTAAATCATTACATTATGCATGTTGTGGGCGGGCCAGCTAATTGGCCAGCAAGTTTACGCGATTTTTGGCAAAGTCTTAAGCCCAAAAGTAAGCGGTTTTGAACGCCAATTAACTGCATGCGAAGCAAGAAAAAACATCAGGGGTCAAGGACCATGCGCACAGATTACTGTGGGAATATCGATTCATCATACATTGGACAAGAAGTTACCCTTTGCGGGTGGGTTAATAAGCGTCGCGATTTAGGCGGTGTAATTTTCATCGACTTACGCGACCGCGAAGGTATCGTACAAGTGGTGTTCGACCCAGATTTACCAGACGTGCTATCGGTAGCTAACACGTTGCGTAGCGAATTCTGTGTAAAGCTAACGGGTAAAGTGCGTGCGCGCCCTGAAGGTCAAGTAAATAAAGACATGCGCACAGGTGAGATTGAGATCCTAGGCACAGGCCTTGAAGTGATCAACAAGTCTGACGTGCTTCCACTGGACTGGAACCAAGAAAACTCAGAAGAACAGCGCCTTCGCTATCGTTATCTAGACCTTCGCCGTCCTGTAATGAGCCAGCGTTTACAGTTCCGTGCAAAAGTAACCGGTGCTGTACGTCGTTTCCTAGAAGAAGAAGGTTTCCTTGATATTGAAACGCCTATTCTTACAAAAGCAACGCCAGAAGGTGCACGTGACTACTTAGTGCCAAGCCGCACCCACAAAGGTGAGTTCTTTGCACTTCCGCAGTCGCCACAGCTTTTCAAACAGCTTCTGATGATGTCGGGCATGGACCGTTACTATCAAATTGTTAAGTGCTTCCGCGACGAAGACTTACGCGCCGACCGTCAGCCAGAATTTACCCAAATCGATATTGAGACCACGTTCTTAGATGCCGATGGCGTAATGTCTATTACCGAGCGCATGATCCGCGACTTGTTCAACAAAATGCTAAACGTTGACCTTGGCGACTTCCCGCGCATGACGTACAAAGAAGCCATGACGCGCTTTGGTAGCGATAAGCCAGACCTGCGTAACCCGTTAGAGTTAACAGACGTTGCCGACTTGCTTGCTAACGTTGACTTTAAAGTATTCAGCGGCCCGGCAAACGACCCTAAAGGTCGCGTTGCGGCAATTCGCGTACCAGGCGGTGCTTCACTTTCGCGCAAGCAAATTGACGAATACACCAAATTTGTAGGTATTTACGGCGCGAAAGGCCTTGCTTGGATCAAAGTTAACGATGCTGGTGCAGGTCTTGAAGGTCTACAGTCGCCAATCCTTAAATTCCTAACGGAAGACATCACTAACGCCATGCTAGAGCGCACTGGCGCACAAAGCGGCGATATTTTATTGTTCGGTGCAGACAACTACACTGTGGTTACCGAAGCGATGGGCGCACTTCGTCTTAAGCTTGGTGAAGACTTTGAGCTTCTTGAAGGCGAGTGGAAACCACTTTGGGTTGTTGACTTCCCAATGTTCGAAGAGTTTGACGGTCAGCTTCACGCTATTCACCACCCGTTTACCGCGCCACGTGGTTTAACGCCAGAAGAACTTAAAGCTAACCCAGCTGAAGCCTTATCTGACGCTTACGATATGGTATTAAACGGTGTTGAATTAGGCGGTGGTTCTGTACGTATTCACAATGAAGACATGCAGTCTACGGTATTCAGCATTCTTGGCATTGACGATGAAGAAGCGAAGAACAAGTTTGGCTTCTTGCTTGACGCGCTGCGCTTTGGTGCGCCGCCGCATGCAGGTCTTGCGTTTGGTCTAGACCGTCTTGTAATGCTTATGACTGGCGCGACGTCTATCCGTGATGTGATGGCGTTCCCTAAAACGACCACAGCGGCATGTCCGTTAACATCGGCGCCTAGCCCTGCAAACCCACAGCAGCTTGAAGAGCTAGCTATTGCAACGGTGAAAAAGCAATCGTAATTTATGGCGTATAAGAAGCCTGAATCTGCACTGGTAGTGTTGTATGACCAACACTACCGAGTGCTGCTTTTGCAACGACAAGACGACCCTACCTTTTGGCAGTCGGTAACCGGCGCGTTAGAAGAGGGGGAGTTACCCTTAGAAACGGCATATCGTGAAGTGTGTGAAGAAATTGGCATCGATGCCAAAGCGCACGGCTTTGTGGTTAACGACCACGATAAGCAAAACCAATATGAAATTCGTAGCCGCTGGCTACATCGCTATCCTCCTGGTACTGTGCACAACACAGAACACGTATTTTCCCTTCAAATAAACAGCGATTTACCCATTGTCTTAACAGAGCACTTGCAATACGAATGGGTGTCGAAAGACGAAGCACTGGTGCGTTTATGGTCTCCCTCTAATAAAGAAGCGGTATCTTTGTTTGTACCGAGTGTGCCTTAATGGTTATACTGGGTATAGATCCAGGTTCTCGGATCACAGGCTACGGTTTAATTGCACGCAAGCAAGGTAAACTGGTGTATGTAGCAAGCGGATGCATTCGCGTTGGTACGGCAGATTTGCCTTCTCGTCTTGCTAATATCTTTACCGGGGTGGGCGATATTATTCGTCAATATAAACCCGACCAGTTTGCTATTGAGCAAGTATTTATGGCGAAAAACCCTGATTCAGCGCTGAAGCTTGGTCAGGCCAGAGGTGCCGCCATTGTGGCAGCCACCCAAGCGCAACTTCCTGTTGCTGAATACAGCGCAAGGCAAATTAAGCAGTCGGTAGTTGGAAAAGGTGGCGCAGATAAAACGCAAGTTCAGCACATGGTAAAACACCTGCTGAATTTAAGCGGCACGCCACAGGCCGATGCTGCCGATGCATTAGCCGTTGCCTTGTGTCATGCACACACCGAACAGAGCCTGATAAACATGGCAGGGCAAGCCCGAAAAACCGTTCGTGGTCGTTTGCGCTAATACTGCTCGAAGCTCACGCTTTTACAGAGATAATTCATGATTGGACGAATTCGCGGTACGTTGGCTGAGAAACAGCCTCCAGAAATTCTTGTAGATGTAGCCGGTGTTGGCTACGAAATTCACATGCCTATGACCAGTTTCTACCAGCTTCCCGCGGTGGGTGAAGAAGTGGTGGTGTACACACACTTTGTGGTTCGTGAAGACGCCCAATTGCTGTTTGGTTTTGCTGATAAAATGGAAAGAGGGCTTTTTAGAGAATTGATCAAAGCCAATGGTGTAGGTCCAAAGTTAGGCCTTGCTATTTTATCTGGTATGTCGGCAAGCCAGTTCTTGGCAAGCGTACAAAACGAAGATGTTTCTGCGCTCGTCAGCTTACCGGGTATAGGTAAGAAAACCGCAGAACGCTTAGTGGTAGAACTTAAAGACAGATTGGCTAAGTTTGGCAAAGCGCAGAGTATTGCTGTACCACCCCCAAGTGGCGACTTGTTATCCACCAATACTATTGTTGAAGTGAACGATGCTCGGGAAGAAGCGCAAAGTGCGCTTATTGCACTAGGCTATAAACCTGCTCAAGCGAGCAAACTAGTCGACAGCGTATATAAAGAGGGCATGGAGAGCGAAGCCCTTATTCGCGAATCATTAAAAGCGGCCATATAATGGCGCCCAACGAAGACAGCGGCTGTTAGTCTGTCTTCACGTTACCGTTTAAAGTAGAACTATCATGATTGAAGCCGACAGACTGATTACGCCTGAAGCAAGCACCGAAGACGAGGTCATCGACCGCGCCATTCGCCCTAAAATGCTGGAAGACTATACGGGGCAGCCTCACGTATGTGAGCAAATGGAAATTTTTATTCAAGCTGCGCGTAATCGCGACGATGCGCTAGACCATCTACTTATTTTCGGTCCGCCAGGACTGGGTAAAACCACGCTTGCAAATATTGTGGCAAATGAAATGGGCGTGAACATTAAAACCACGTCAGGCCCTGTGCTTGAGAAAGCTGGGGATTTGGCCGCACTACTTACCAACCTTGAGCGCAACGATGTATTGTTCATAGACGAAATACATCGCTTGAGCCCAGTGGTAGAGGAAATTCTTTATCCTGCCATGGAAGACTACCAGCTTGATATTATGATAGGCGAGGGGCCTGCCGCCCGTTCAATTAAGCTAGACCTTCCTCCTTTTACGCTGGTAGGTGCTACCACCCGCGCAGGCTCGCTAACGTCGCCGTTACGCGACCGTTTCGGTATTGTGCAGCGCCTTGAGTTTTACAACGTAAAAGACCTCACCAGTATTGTGGCAAGAAGCGCCAGCTACCTTAATTTAGACATGAACGAGGAAGGCGCGCAAGAAGTGGCTCGTCGCTCGCGTGGCACGCCGCGTATTGCCAATCGTTTATTACGCCGTGTTCGAGACTACGCAGAAATTAAAGCAGACGGCACGGTGGGGGCCGATACGGCAGCGAAGGCACTGGATATGCTTGACGTTGATAAAGAAGGTTTCGATTACATGGATCGTAAATTGCTTACTGCTATTATCGAAAAGTTTGATGGTGGGCCAGTAGGCTTAGACAATTTGGCAGCAGCCATTGGTGAAGAAAAAGAAACCATAGAAGACGTGATTGAACCCTTCCTTATTCAGCAGGGCTTTTTACAGCGCACGCCTCGAGGCCGTATTGTGTCGCAGCGCGCTTATCTTCATTTTGGTTTCGCTCCGTCTGAATAATTTACCGTCCCTTTGTAAGAAGGTTTAGATTCGTTTTAAAGGCCTAGCAGAATTGCTGGGCTTTTTTTGGCAACACAGAAAATACAGAAGCCGTTTCAAACGCTACAAGTAAATGCTCGTATGGGGGAAGCTGTAAGTTCAGAGCATTAAGATTGGATGGCGAATTATTGCATAGCGCACCTTAAGCATGGGCCGCCAATATTTTGTTTTGTATCGATGCTAAATTACAGGCAAAAAAAAGCCCGCTCATTGAGCGGGCTAAAACAACAAGTGTTGAAGGAAATAAATCCAGGGAACTCATGTCTAACAGGAGAATAACTCTTGCATGACCGTGCTAAGCACCATCACGCTCTGTACGACTGATGCTGTGCATTATAGGGAGCACAGAAAAAAGCACAATTGAGTAAAATTGTTGTTTTGAATTAGAAAAACTAATGTGTTAACTGGGTGTTTAATATTGGTTTACTTTTGATTAAATGTTAGCTTTGGTGGGGCTTGTGGAGTATTTTTGTTCTGCATTTTGTCGCGCTAATTAGTTATTTTAACTTCGATTTGGATTATTAAATTTTTGGGTGAAGGAATAGTTATGCATTTACATCAGGTAAGAGTGTATTACGAAGATACCGATGCAGGCGGTATCGTCTATTATGCGAATTACCTAAAGTTTATGGAGCGAGCCCGTACAGAGTGGCTTCGCGAGCTAGGTTTTGAACAAGACACGCTGATGGAACAATCCATCGCTTTCGTCGTCAAACACGTTGAAATGCATAACTATGCGCCTGCACGGTTCAATCAACTGTTGAGTATTGAAACTCGCGTTGTAGAATTGAAAGGCGCTAGTATGACGTTTCAACAAATTATTAAAAATGAACAAGGCGTTACATTGGTATCGGGAGATATCAAGGTTGCCTGCGTCGATTTGGCCGTTATGAAGCCAAAAAGATTACCACGTACTTTGTTAGGGGAAATTTCGCGTGTCATCTGATCTCACTTTTATTGGCTTGTTTTTACAAGCGAGTTTTATTGTTCAACTAGTTATGCTTTTGTTACTAAGCGTGTCGATAGCGTCGTGGACGTTTATCTTCCAACGCAGTAAAGCGTTGTCGGCGGCACGCAACGAAATGCGTCAGTTTGAAGATAAGTTCTGGTCAGGCGCTGACCTGAATCGTCTTTATCAAGAGCTTTCCGCCAGAACTAACCTAACAGGCATGGGCAGCATCTTTTGCTCAGGCTTTAAAGAGTTTGTTCGCCTGCGCAAATCTAACACCCCCACCAACGGCATAGTTGACGGTACATACCGTGCCATGCGCGTTTCTATGTCTCGCCAAGTCGAAGAATTAGAAAGTCGTCTACCCTTTTTAGCCACGGCGGGCTCAATTAGTCCTTACATCGGTCTATTTGGAACTGTGTGGGGGATCATGAATGCCTTCATCGCATTAGGTGAAGTGCAGCAAGCTACCCTTGCTATGGTAGCGCCGGGTATTGCAGAAGCACTTATTGCAACTGCTATCGGCCTGTTTGCTGCTATCCCTGCGGTTATTGCCTACAACCGTTTCAGCCATCAGGTTGAGAAGCTTGAAAATAGCTACGGCAACTTCATGGAAGAGTTCTCTGCAATCCTTCATCGCCAAGCCGTTGCTGCGCAAGCACAACAACAAGCCTAAGCGTTTACATTCCAAACGGAGTACTTGTTATGTACGTAAGAAAACGCCGCAGGCCGGTATCAGAGATAAACGTAGTGCCCTACATCGACGTGATGTTGGTGTTGCTTATTATCTTTATGGTAACGGCGCCGCTTATTTCTCAAGGGGTAAAGGTAGATTTGCCTAAAGCAAGTGCCAACCCGATAGAGCAAGAAGATACACCACCTATTATTGCGTCAGTGGATGTTAAAGGTCGCTACTTCCTTAATGTAGGCGAAGACCAGGAATCGCCAATTAGCGAAGAAGAGCTTGGCGCTATTGTAAAAGCACAGTTGACCAAAGAGCCCAATACGCCCGTAGTGGTAAAAGGCGATGGACAAGTAGCGTATAACGAAGTGATACAGCTAATGGTGTTATTACAGCAGGCGGGTGTGCCTTCAGTAGGGTTAATGACGGATCCGGTTGAGTAATATAGATATGTCGAAACCTGAAGTGTCGAAAAGCACGTCAACCGCTAGCCACTCAAACAATGCGAGTAACGGTGTAAGTGGTGATAAAAAGAACGGCAAAAGTGCCAAGCAAGCCAACAGTATAAGCCCAGAACAAGTAGGCTTGTACAAGTCCATTGGTTTGCATCTTTTTATTGCTGCGCTGTTGCTAATTAGCGTCAGTTTCTCTCCCGACCCGTTGCCAAGTATGCCGTCGAATGCGCCTGTGATAGAAGCGACGTTTATTGATGCGCAAGCGATTGCGGATCAAAAAAGGGAGCAGGCACAAGCTGAAGCTCAAGCAAGAGCCGAAAAGCAAGAAAGGCAAAGAAAAGCAGAAGCCGCGGCAGAGAAAAAACGCCAGCAGCAGCTAGCAGCCAAGCGTGCGAAAGAGAAGCGTGAAGCAGAAGCGGCTGAAGCGAAACGTCAGAAAGACTTGGAGCGCTTAGCGGCGCAGAAGGAACAAGAGCGTAAGGAGCGCGAAGCAAAAGCGAAAGCTGAGGCTGAGCGAAAGAAAAAAGAAGCAGCTGAACGCGCTGAAATGGAAAGGATCATGCAAGAGCAGCTTGCAAAAGAACAAGCTGCTCAGCAAGAACGTAGGCGAAAACAGGTACTTACTGAAGTAGAGCGTTATACCGCGCTTATTCAGCAAACCATAAAGCGTAATTTGTATTCGGACGACAGCTATCAAGGTAAAACCTGTCGATTGAATATTCGATTAGCAACGACAGGGTTTGTTACGAGTATTCGTGTACTCGGCGGCAATGATGCGCTGTGTAGAGCGGCTGAAAGCGCGGTTCGCAGGGCTGAAAAGTTACCGGTATCTGATGCGCCAGACGTTTACGAGCAGTTAAAAGACATTACTTTAAAAGTGGAATTATAGTGGTATGAAAAAACTAGGTTTATGGATAGCGCTTATTACGATGGCATTCAGTGCCAAAGTGTTTGCATCCTTAGAAATTGTGATAACCGAGGGCGTAGATAGTGCACGTCCAATCGGGGTTGTGCCATTTAAATGGAAAGGTCAGGGCAGTATGCCTGGCGATATTTCTAAAGTGGTGATGGCCGACTTAATGCGTAGTGGTAAGTTTAACCCGGTATCTGTCGACAAAATGCCACAGTACCCGGAGACAGCGGAGCAAGTGTCTTTCACTGCATGGGCAACCTTAGGTGTGGACACGGTTTTAGTAGGAAGTATTGAGCCACAAGGAGGCGACCGTTACCTTGTATCCTATGAGTTGATTGATGTACTTAAAGGGCAAGTTGACAATGGGCAAGCTAAAGTACTCAAAGACGGCAATTTGGTATCGAGTAATGATCACGTACTAGCTGCCCGTCAGGCAGTGATCAACGGCCGAGATTTTCGCCAGTATGCGCATCGAATTAGCGACATTGTGTATGAAAAATTGACCGGTGTTCGCGGTGCATTTTTAACGAAAATTGCTTACGTCATTGTTCGCGACCGTGACACGGTAGAAAAACCTTACCAATTAGTCATTGCAGACTACGATGGTGAGAACGAAACGCGCTTATTGTCTTCGCCAGAGCCGCTTATGTCGCCAGTGTGGTCGCCTGATGGCGAGAAGCTTGCCTACGTTAGTTTTGAAAATCGTAGACCGCAAATATTCATTCAGAATATCTACACCAGCGAGCGTACGCGCATTACTGATTTCCCTGGAATAAATAGTAGCCCGGTGTTTTCACCAGATGGCAAGCAACTTGCAATGGTTTTATCGAAAGATGGAAACCCTGAACTCTATGTGATGGACTTAGCGACAAAAAATCTTCGCCGAGTAACACGAAATAGAGCGATTGATACGGAGCCCGCGTGGCTACCAGACGGCAGTGGGTTAATATTTAGCTCGGAACGGGGTGGTAAACCCCAGATATATAGCGTAAATTTAAATTCTGGGAAAGTAAGGCGAGTTACCTTTGTAGGTGAACAGAACCTTGGCGGTACGATTTCCCCAGACGGCAAGCAAATGATTATGGTTAACCAAACCAATGGGAACTATCACATTGCGAAGCAGTCTTTGGATGGTGGATCACCTCAAGTACTGACACGGACGTACTTAGATGAATCACCAAGCGTAGCGCCGAATGGAAGCATGATTATATACAGCACCCTTCACGAGGGAACCCAAGTGTTGTCACTGGTTTCTTTAGATGGGCGTTTTAAAGCTAGGTTACCAGCAGCCAATGGGCAAGTTAAATCGCCAAGTTGGTCACCATTTTTGTTCTAACAATTTAACGACTAAACAATAAAATTTAAGGATTAGTAGGATGCAAATGAATAAAGTGATGAAGAGCTTCATTATCGCATTGCCAGTAGTGACAATGATGGCATGTTCTTCAGGCCCTAGCGAAGAAGAATTGGCAGCAGAGCGTAACCGCCTTGCACAAGAACAAGCGGCTGCGGAAGCGGAAGCACGTGAAGCAGAAGCACAGCGCGTTAAAGCAGAAGCTGCACAGCGTATGAAGCGTCAGGAAGAAATGGTTCAGCAAGAAATGGAAGCGCTGAAAAACGAACAAACCGTTTACTTTGACTTTGACCGCTCAAGCATCAAGCCAGAGTTCCAGCGTATTCTAGACAAGCACGCGGCGTTCTTGGTGAAAAACCCAAGCACTAAAGTGACTATTGAAGGTCACACAGACAGTCGTGGTACGCCAGAGTACAACATTGCGCTAGGCGAACGTCGTGCACAGTCTGTTGAAACTTACCTACTTAATGCTGGCGTAAGCAGCAGCCAAGTAACAGTAGTTTCATACGGCGAAGAAAAACCAGCAGTGATGGGTTCTACTGAGTATGCATTTGCTCAAAACCGTCGCGGAGTGGTTGTTTACCGCTAATGACTATTCTAACGAATAAGACATTAAAAATGGGCGTCACTTTATGTGCCGCCCTTGCTGTTTCTACCGCATTTGCGCAAGCGCCTGTGGTAGACGCCAATGGCGGCAGTGAATTAGAACAGCGTATTGTTGTGCTAGAGCGTATTGTTAAGAGCCGAACCGAAATGCAACACAGGCTTCAAACGCAACTAGACAATATGCAAATGGAAGTCGACCAGCTGCGTGGTGCGGTTGAAGTCAATACCAATGAACTTCAAAAAGTACTTGAGCGTCAGCGTGAGCTTTACCTTGAAATAGATAAACGCGTGGAAGCACTTAAGCAAAGCGGCGCGCTACAAGGTAGTGCCATGCCTAGTGCAGGTGTTGATTCGGGCTCTGTAAGCTCTCCAGCAGCATCTACGCCAACGCAAGCGCCGCAAGCAGGTGAAGACGAAGCGTATGAAAATGCAGTGAATCTGATCCTTAAGTCTCGTGAGTACGATAAAGCCATTCCTGCGTTTCAATCGTTCATTTCGCGCTTTCCCAACAGTGGTTACGCACCAAACGCGCACTATTGGTTAGGGCAACTGTTGTTTAATAAACAGCAGTGGAGCGAAGCAAGTGAGCAATTTAATATTGTAGCTAATCGCTTTACCGATTCTGCTAAGCGTCCTGACGCCTTATTAAAACTAGGTGTCATTGCTGAGCGAACGGGAGACAGTTCAACAGCGCGTCAGCTGTTCCAACAAGTTGTAAATGATTACCCTGATTCTTCAGCCAAACGCCTCGCTGAATCTCGGTTAAATAACTTGTAATGAACAAAGCCTCTTTTAAAGAGGCTTTTTTATGAGTTAGAGAAAAGTTTTTTTCAAAAAATTCTGTTTAGAGTGCATAAAACTTCTGCACCAAATTTCACTGTATTTCGTAGAAACCTGACTAAACTCATTTAGTACTGGTATAAATACCCAGCGATTTGTTTTCATTTTGACCGTTTAGTCGTAATTTGACAGAAAAATGAAAATAAAAGGACGTTATGGGTTGCGTCGGATAAAAATCTGAGTATTATATGCCGCCGTTGCCAAGACACAGGCAACAACAGGAAAGAAAGGGTCGTTAGCTCAGTTGGTAGAGCAGTTGACTTTTAATCAATTGGTCGCTGGTTCGAATCCAGCACGACCCACCACTTTCTCTCCTAGCATCAAATGATGGGTCGTTAGCTCAGTTGGTAGAGCAGTTGACTTTTAATCAATTGGTCGCTGGTTCGAATCCAGCACGACCCACCATCATTTGAATTGCTAAACTTATCTTTGTGTCACTTGATGGGTCGTTAGCTCAGTTGGTAGAGCAGTTGACTTTTAATCAATTGGTCGCTGGTTCGAATCCAGCACGACCCACCATCAAGTCTTCTTAATGTTCAAACAACGCTACTCAAATCGCACTTTCTGAAATCTAACTTATATTTCGCTTTGCACTGTCACTTATCTCATTTTTACTTTGATCTGGTTAACTTAACCCCATGTAGTAGAAAGGTAAGTACAAATACGACTATTTAATTACGCTTATGTTGAATAGGTAGTATGTAATTTTTATGACAGTTCGGTATAATCCGCACCCTTGTCGCAACAGAGATGTAGGTTAATGTCAGTAGCATTTCGAGTGGATCAGGTAGAGTACCCGTTCCCAGCAAAACCACAGCCATTATCAGAAGCACGTAAAGCTGAGTTAAAGGCAGAGATCAAAGCCTTACTTAAGGCTCGCAACGCTGTGCTTGTCGCACACTATTACACCGACCATGAAATTCAGGCGCTTGCTGAAGAAACCGGCGGTTGTGTAGCGGACTCGTTAGAAATGGCGCGATTTGGTAGAGATGTAGAAGAGCAAACATTAATTGTTGCTGGCGTTCGCTTTATGGGCGAGACGGCAAAAATTCTTAGCCCAGAAAAGACCGTGCTAATGCCTACCCTTGAAGCGACCTGTTCCCTTGATATCGGTTGCCCGGTAAAAGAGTTCAGCGAGTTTTGTGACCAACATCCTGATCACACCGTTGTGGTTTACGCGAATACTTCGGCTGCTGTGAAAGCGCGCGCTGATTGGGTAGTAACGTCAAGCATCGCGCTGGAAATTGTTGAGCACTTAGACAGTCAAGGCAAGAAGATCATTTGGGGTCCAGACAGACACCTAGGCTCTTACATCGCAAAGCAAACCGGTGCTGACATGTTAATGTGGCAGGGCGAGTGTATTGTTCACGACGAGTTCTCTGCGCAAAAGCTTGGCGATATGAAGGCGCTATATCCAAACGCAGCGGTTCTAGTTCACCCTGAATCACCAGCCAGCGTGGTAGAAATGGCAGATGCAGTTGGCTCAACCAGTCAGCTTATAAAAGCATCGCAAACCATGGACAACGATACCTTCATTGTTGCCACTGACAAAGGCATCTTCTACAAGATGCAACAACTTACCCCAGAGAAGACGTTTATAGAGGCTCCAACGGGCGGTAACGGCGCTACGTGTAAAAGCTGTGCTCACTGCCCTTGGATGGCAATGAACGGCTTAGAGGCGATTAAGGCGTCTTTAACGGGCGAAACTGATGGGCACGAAATCTTTGTTGATGATGAATTGCGTAAAGGTGCACTTATTCCACTTGATCGCATGCTTAACTTCTCAGCCGAGTTAAAAGCGAAAGGCGGGCTATAAGCGCACGTTTTATAAGCACTTGTTGAATATTTTCCAGCAAGTTCTTGATTAAGCGCGCGGCTTTACCTACTATACGCGCGCTCAAGGGTTTTCGTAGTTGAAATCTTCTTGATACAAAATTTGGAGAGATGGCTGAGTGGCTGAAGGCGCACGCCTGGAAAGTGTGTATACGTTTATAGCGTATCGAGGGTTCGAATCCCTCTCTCTCCGCCAAATACAAAAAACCGGCTTTAGGCCGGTTTTTTTGTGTCTCTCTTGATTAGCGCTGATTAACGGGCCAATACTTTTCGCTTACCTAAAAAGAAACCCGCTGTGTAGCAGGTTTCTGTTCAAACGAATTTATTGCGACACTTGCATGCTAAAGTCAATGGCTTCTCACCTCTGACGTCGCGCCATTGCTGATTACTTAGCAACCTGCTGGTGAAGCTTGATTAGGTCAGGAAGCTTTTTCGCATAAATCGCTTTCTTTGTACCTGGGTGAAGTAATTGACTCACGAACGTGCGTAGGAAGCCAAGTACAAACGTTTGAACGCGATCAGCGTCTGCATCACTTGGGTTAGCAATAAGCTTGTCTGTCTCCGCTTGTACTTTATGTACAATCGGGTCCATGGTGTCTTTTCCAGAAACTAGGTCATTACCAGTTACAACGCCTTTGCCAAGCAAGTCTCTAACTGCTGAGTATAAATCAGCAGAAACAGCGTTAGACTGTCCCCAATTCGCAATGTTGAATTCTTCAGCAATCTTATCTAGATCAGCAGTTGGGTCGTTCGACTTCAATAGGCTGTCGATAAGTTTATGGGCTTCAGTTTGTTTTACGGGTGTTGATAATTCTGACATGGTTACATTTAATGATTATGTGGGTGAGCGCGTTATAAATATTCTGCCAGACAATGTCAACCCGTTTGCCGTTAATAGAGGCAAGCACGGGAGAGGGGCTTGCTAAGTCATTATGTAAACATGGCGAACCAAGCACCGAAATAGCACAGAAATATTACTGAAAGAGTAGCAGAATAGAGAAAAGGCACCTGCTGCCAAGCACCCTTTATCAAATGAGTAAACGGACTACGCGGAGATTCTATTCTCTTTGTCTACTTTATCTATCTTGCCTGTTCGACGTGCTGGGAAAGGCAACTTAATTGGACGTTTACCATTTAATATAGCATGTTCTGATTTCACACTATAATTAGCGCTGTCTTTACTATGCATGCCCTTGGGTGTATCAGTTACATCGAAAAACGAAGCAACAGGCTGTCTGTTTTCCTCTAGCTGGTAAGCAATGACTTTGTTTTCGGTTTCTAAAAAGGCACTTCCAGCTTGCTTACCAAGCTTATAATCATGACGAAGTTGTGCGTCTGTACTACCTAACAATTTACTTTGAAGCTTATCTGACGCAATAATTTGAATAACCTCTACGCCTTCTGGCGGGTTTTCAATAAATGCCAATTCTTTTTGATACGCTTGTTCGTGCTGCAGCAGATAGTCGATGGTCTTTGGGCACGTGCCCGTTGCGCACATTACCGCGCTTAACTTTTGTAGCCAAGGCGACTGTACTTGAAAGCCTCTTTCTACGGTGCGAATAACTACGATTTTCGTCGCGCCGCGCTTGTACGCTTCGGTAACAGGCAACGGTGCAGCCAAACCACCGTCTAGAAAGAAATCGGTATTGGCTGCCTGTTTCGTCTCGACGTCAATGTGCAGCGGTACGCCCTGTTTGTAAAGTAAGGGGAGGGCGCTCGAAGCCTTGATTAGATCGACCCAGTTGTGAGTACTTTTCATCGGATCGAGAAAATACGCCTGTCTGTCTCTGGAATTTGTGGCGGTAAATAAAATTTCTCTGTCCGCAACATTAGCTTTCGCAGTATCCAGATCAAGTAAACGGTTCGCTTCTTGGGTTTTGTCAAAATACCAATCTAAATCGACAATATGCTTACCCATTAAACCTCTTCCCATTTGAAAAAAGCGTTTGTGTCGAGTTAAGCCGCGAATAAGACGTTTTGCATAGCCTTTTTGACGCGCCACAAAGCTCGTTAAGTTCTGTGAACCTGCTGATGTGCCAATAAGAATATCGAAAGGGTCGTGTCCGGCATCTAACCATGTATCGAGTACGCCTGCCGTGAAAATTCCTCGTTGTCCACCACCTTCCGCAACCAAGGCAACTTTGCCATTGTTCGACATTTCAGCATTGTGTGCTTTTGAATAAGCGAGAGAAGGAGCAGATTGTTGACCCGACATGATAACCCTCTATTTGACCATGACTATAAATTGACTACCTGGTCTAATTGTAGGGAGATCACGACGCCGGAGAAAATTGAAAGAATAAATCGGACTGATAGGAAATAACTGATACTGAAACACTTTTTGTTATTTAATTGTGATTTCTGTGTTTACATTTTGATCGTTTAATCGCAGTCTAACAAAGTATTGAAAGCTAAACTTTCATTGGGAGTCAATAATGAAAATTGCCGTGTTAGGTGCGGGAAGTATTGGATGTTATGTAGCGGGCTGCCTGTTAGCCTCTGACCCCACATTGAGCGCCGCTAATGCGCTTACGCTCATTGGCCGTCAGCGTTTATATGATGATATTACTGCCAATGGTCTTAAAGTAACGGATTGGCAAGGGCGTGAGCAGCTAACAAAGCCTGAGCATATCGCTTTTTCAATTGAGAACGATAGTTTAGTTGATGCTGACGTCATTTTGCTTTGCGTTAAAAGCCAAGATACCGAGCAGGCTGCTGCGATAATCAATCAGCATGCAAAGCAATCAGCAGTCGTAGTCAGTCTTCAAAACGGAGTGGGTAATGCACACCTGCTTCGCCAGCACATAAAACAATGCGTAATTGCAGGTATGGTGCCTTTCAATGTTTTTTATAAAGGTAACGGCCATTTTCACTGTGGTACTGAGGGTAATATTGCTCTTGAAGACCCCAATAACCAATGTAGTGACATCATAAAAGCGCTTAACAACGCGTCGTTGCCCGTTACGGTTTATAACGATATGAAAGCTGTACAGTACGGCAAACTTATTATGAACTTGAATAACGCAGTAAACGCGTTGTCGGGTATACCGCTGAAATCACAGCTAGGGGATAGGCAATATAGGTTAGTTATGGCAAAGGTGTTGTCAGAGGCGTTAGCAGTACTAAAAGCGGAAGGAATTGCACCAGCAAGAACCGGTAAGGTCATTCCCAAACTGATGCCAAAAATTATGAAGCTACCTAATTTTTTATTCAATGTGGTGGCTTCATCTACGCTTAAAATAGATCCCGAAGCACGTTCATCAATGTATGAAGATTTGGCGCTGGGGCGACGAACGGAGATTGATTATTTGAACGGCGAGATAGTCAGGCTCGGTGAAAAAAATCACATAGCTACGCCAGTGAATAAGCATATAGTTAACCTGATCAAACAACACGAAGTTGCTCAGAAAGGAAGTCCTCACTTACCAGCAAATGCTTTACTGTTAAAGTGACAGGACCATCTAACGGTGTATTTCAACGTTAAATATTACAGTTTTGTGTCATTTTTATGTCAGAGCACTTGATTCTTAAACTAAAGTATATATCCTGCGCGCAAACTTCCGTTATATATAGTCTGCTTTGCTTTTTAAAAATCGTTTTTCTTCTTGTCTTCTGTTGAGTGCTTTATGGGCGTCGCTTTTCCATACGTCGGTTGTAGCGTCTGAGGTTGATGTCGAGCGCGAATCTAGCGCAACGTTCTCTCAATACAATGGCAACGGCCTTTCATTTCAAAGCGACAACAATACCTTCTCACTGCGCGTGCGCGGTAGATTTCAGTTTCGCTATGCCAATCCCGGTATAAGCCAGCCTACCGAGCGTGCTGACTTTGAGCATAACGCCGGTAATCAATTTGGCGTTAACAGAGCGCGGGTCAAATTAGACGGTCACATTGGATTGCCTTGGATTAAATATGGTGTGGAATACGATGCTGTCGATCAGCGCACGCTGACCGCAACACTATCTTTTGAAAAGTATGAAGCGCTTCGGTTTAAGGTTGGTCAGTGGAAAGTCGAGTATTCCAGAGAGCGCAGTGTAAGCAGTGGCGGCCAGCAAATGATGGATCGTTCAATCATCAACAGAATATTTACGCTAGATAGGCAAATGGGGGCATCCCTGTACGGTAATTTTGATGGCCCAGGCGCGGCCAATTTCAATTACTGGGTTGGAGTATTCAATGGCTCGGGCCGTGGTGATTATAGCAATCACGATGGCGAGAATATGTATACAGGGCGATTACAGTGGAATTTCTTAGGTGAGTCTGTCGGGTTTAAAAACAGTGACATTAAACGAACAGATACCCCTAAAGCAGCTCTAGCAATAGCGGGGGCGAAGTTCAAAAGCCAGTTTACGCGTTTTTCATCGTCTGGCGCTGGTAATTTAGCCAACTTTAGTGCCGGCGAGATCGAAGGTCAGTACGACATTCAGCAGTTTGTGATTGATGGTGCGTATTTTTATAAAGGGTTTAATGCTCAAGCGGAATATCATGAAAAAGATATTGTGGATTTAGCGGACAACAATAGAGAAACTACGCTGCGCGGCTATTATGTGCAGGCGGGTTATTTTTTGAGTGAATCAATCAGCTGGTGGCCAGAGCCCCTTGAAATGGCTGCGCGCTTCGGGACCTATTCGCCCCGAGACAGTGAACAAGACGAACGCTTTTTTGAAAAGACAGTAGCATTAAACTATTTTTTTAATGGCCACGAAAACAAACTAACCGCAGAGGTAAGCAGGGTTTCACTGGATCAGTTCAATACTGAAGTAGGGGACGAGACCATCTACTCTCTGCAGTGGGACGTCAGTTTTTAACTACTCACGCCGGGCGAGCAAGAAACTCACCTAGTGTGTTAACAAGGCGAGCCTTGTCTACGGGCTTGCCCACATGGGCATCCATTCCTGCCGCATGACAGTTGTCGATATCTTGCTGCATGGCGTTAGCCGTCAGGGCAATGATGGGGGTTTTCAACTTAAGCACATTTCTTATATGCCGTGTGGCGCTAAGCCCATCAACTTCAGGCATTTGAATATCCATTAGTACCAAATCATAAGTGCACGCTTTCAATGCATCAATGGCCTTTTGTCCGTTTGATACGTGTGTTAAATCTAAATGGAATTCATCAAGAAGCGCTTTTATTACTTCAACATTAATGTCGTTGTCTTCTGCAAGGAGGACACGAGCGCCTTCTAGCGAAACGTGTTGCTGAGTCGTCTCAGACAGCGGAACATCAATATCTGCTGCAACAGCAAACGTGACATCAAAAGAAAAAGTAGAGCCTCGTTCTAATTCGCTTTCAAGCGTTAGTGAAGAGCCCATTAGCTTAAGCAGATTATTACTGATGTTAAGCCCTAGGCCTGTGCCGCCATACTTTCTCGCTATGGAGCTTTCAGCTTGCGTAAAAGGCGTAAACAGCTTTACTTGGTTTTCTTTCGAAATACCAATCCCGTTGTCTTTTACCCAGCAGTGCAGGGCACAATGACTATCGTTCGACTCTGATACGGATAATCCAATTTCTATAATCCCTTTATCAGAAAACTTGATGGCATTGCTTATTAGGTTTGCCAATATTTGCTTAAATCTAAGTTCGTCAAACATCAAATCGTTATTAAGGTTTTTGTCGATATGAAGCTGGAGCACTAATCCTTTGCGTTCCGCTTGGTCTGAAAATATGTCGACTAATGTGCACAGGCTTTCATTGATGTCGTGAGGCCTGATAGCCAACGTTAGCTTGCCCGCTTCAATCTTCGAAAAGTCGAGTAGGTCGTTAATAAGTTGAAGCAGCATTTCAGACGCATTGACGATTTTCTTGGTGAGATCCTTTGCTTGCACGTCTGCTGCACGGTTCGATAATGTTTGTCCAAAACCAATAATGGCATTTAAAGGCGTGCGAATCTCGTGACTAATATTAGAAATAAACTCAGACTTTAACCGATTGTTTAATTCTGCTTTTTCTTTCGCCGTTAAGTAAAGCGCATTAGCCTGTCTTGATTTACTCAATAAAATCAAAATGATAACAATTGTTACTAGTGTGAGTGTGATAAGTATGGCGAGCAACGTAGAAAAAAGTGATTGGGTGCGCTGAGCCTCTGTTTTCAACAAAAGCGCTTCCTCGAATGCTTTATTCTCATTCTCAAGTTGATTTGCTCTGTCTTTCTCTTGGGTTATCTGATCAATTAAGTTGGCGCTTTTTATTAGCTCTAAGTCTTCATATTTCTTGGCATTCAAATAGGCTTCATGGAAAACCTCAAATTGTTTGAATGCCAACGCGTGATCACCTTTCGCAGCGATGATGTAGGCTTCTGTTTTGTCCAGTTGAGCTCGCCAAGTCGTTTGCTCAGCTTCGCGGTTTTCATCGTAGAGTTCACGTGCTTTATTAAGCGCGTTGGTCGCCTTATCCAGTTCTCCTAAACTAAGGTGAGCTTCCGCTTTTAAACGATAAATTTCGCTATTGTAAAAAGAAGATGAGAGAGGATGAGCAAGAACGATATCAGACAGTGTCAGCGCTTTCTGGAGATTACCTGAGCGATAATAGGTGGTGGCGATGCCGTAAGTGGCAAGGAACTCAGAATAGTTGATATCAATTTGTGAATCGAATTCTATGGCGCGCTCAAAGTAGTCTATGGCCTTGCGATAGTCTCCTAGATTTCTATACAGAATACCAATGGCGTATAGGTTGTCACTGACCAAAATTCGCTGGTTTTCAACTTTGGCGCCATCAAGCGATTTTTCATAGTAGGACAGCGCAATGTCATAAGCGCTGACTGATTGATAGTAGTCTGCCACAATTGCATAGTACAATGGTCGAAGCTTGGTAAGCGTATGTTTGGTTAGTATATCGTTTACCGTGTTGATAAGCTCAGCGTTAGGCGCAAAAACCTGCCCCTCGCTGTAAGTTAATACCTGGTAAATAAGCGCGTAGGCCTTTACGCTTGGTGGAATATCAGGCGTTGCAACAACGCGGTTAAAGTGCTCGTAGGCTTTGTCGTAGTCTGCTGAAATACCATACATTCTTGCTACACCAGTAGCTATTGTAAGCCCTTCACTCGAGTTGTCTTGCAACGCAATCAGCGAATTTAAGATTTTTTCGGAAGGGCGTTGGTGTATCGAGAGTTGGTACTGAACATAAAGCGCGCCCACTTTTCTTTTTTCATCTTGCGTTAATGTGTCAGATAACAACCAAGCTTCAAGCTTTTCTATTGCTGCCCCTATAGGCATAGGGACTAAGGTTTCAACGTCCACTTTAATTTCGCTGACCTTGTCTGAGATAGATGCATGAGCACTAACCGTTCCCATACTCCAAGTTAGGGCAAGCAATAAAGCCAAACTAATAAAATGCTGCAAACTAAGTGACCCGAATAAATGCTATTTGTCTTATGTTAAACGATTAAGCACGTTTAGAATTTAATCAATAAGTCTAAAGTTGGTGATAGTATGAGCTCATCAATTTTTAAAAAGAGGAGAGTGACATGCAAGAAAGCACCAAACTCAACTATGTCGAATTTGCATCTCTAGATATTCGCCGCTCAAAAGCGTTTTTTGAAAGTGCGTTTGGCTGGTGTTTTACCGATTATGGCAGTGAATACAGTGCGTTTAGCAATGCTGGCATGGACGGAGGGATTTTTTCTGCACAACGTGTGATGAAGGCAGAAAGTGGTGCGCCTTTATTGGTGCTGTATTCCAATAACATTTCTGAATCGCAAGAATGTGTAGAAAAAGCAGGTGGAGCAATTACTAAACCGCTGTTTGACTTCCCGGGGGGCTGTCGCTTTCATTTTGTCGAGCCTGGTGGTAATGAGCTTGCTGTTTGGTCTGAGTCGGCAAAATAGCGCTATCGTGTCTACGATGTCTAGTGATTCTGGCTTTTATAGTCTGATAAAAAACGCCTTGCGTGTAACGACACAGCAAGGCGCTCTAAATTCAGATTATTTAGCTATTGGCTTGTCGTTACTTTTGCTCAAGCACAATGCGCAGCATTCTGCGAAGCGGCTCTGCGGCACCCCACAATAGCTGATCGCCGACAGTAAATGCCGAGATATATTCAGGACCCATGTTAAGTTTGCGAATACGGCCTACGGGAATAGACAGTGTACCGGTCACTTTCGCTGGCGTAAGTTCTTGCATCGTCGCGTCGCGATCGTTAGGAATTACTTTTACCCAGTCGTTGTGGTTAGCTAAGATTGTTTCAATTTCGGCTAGAGGCAAGTCTTTCTTTAGCTTAAGTGTGATAGCTTGGCTATGACAGCGCATGGCGCCAACACGTACACAAATACCGTCAATCGGCACTTCACTACCTTTAATGCCTAAAATCTTGTTGGCTTCCGCTTGGGCTTTCCATTCTTCGCGGCTTTGACCTGAAGGTAGTTGCGAATCGATGTACGGAATTAAGCTACCCGCAAGCGGAACACCGAACTGTTCACTAGGGTAGTCTGCGCTTCGAATAAACTCAGACACTTGCTGGTCAATTTCTAAAATCGCGGTAGCAGGATCTTCAACTTTAGCTTTCACATTACTGTGAATTGCACCCATTTGATTAATTAGCTCACGCATGTGCTGTGCACCTGAACCTGAAGCGGCTTGATAGGTCATTGGCGAAGCCCATTCAACCAAGTCTTTCTCAAACAGGCCACCGAGTGCCAGAAGCATAAGGGAAACCGTGCAGTTTCCACCTACGTAGGTACGAATGCCTTTTTCAATGCCACTATCAATTTCTTTACGGTTTACGGGATCTAGAATAATTACGGCATCGTCTTTCATACGAAGCGCTGACGCAGCATCAATCCAATAACCGTTCCAGCCAGTGGCTCTTAAATCGTTGTACACGGCTTTTGTGTAGTCGCCGCCCTGACAGGTAATAATGATATCCTGTTTAGACAGCGCTTCGATATCGTGCGCATCTTCTAGAACACCAGCATCCTTTCCAGCAAAATCTGGTGCTGCACTACCTTTTTGCGAGGTAGTGAAAAAGGTGGGCTCAATGTGCGCGAAATCTTGCTCTTCTTGCATGCGCTGCATTAATACTGAGCCAACCATACCACGCCAGCCCACTAAACCTACTTTTTGTTGTGACATTAAATTGAGAACCCTTGTTACTAAAATGAAAAGTACTTCACCACCTATGCCTTTTGCTCAACGCTAACACATGTACTTATGAATTAACGTGTCTATCAATTGAACGTAGAATGATGTCGAACGCCGCTGCTTTATTGTGCTGGCGCAATACCTGTCGTTTTTATTTTTGTCTTTGCAGTCTAAGTGTTATTCATCCCGCTGGCTAGATGGTTTTTATAAATAATCTATCGCTGATATAAGCATTTTAGAAACGGCGAGTTCATGGCAAAAAGTTTAAACAAAACACTTGAAGGAGCAATCAAAGCGCAGGGTAGAGAGTGAACCTGTATTAACCCCTCATTGTGTCTATGCACTGCCTACGGTCTAAAAATTGCTTTATAAATAGAGTTAATCCCTCACGATGTGTGAGGAGATATACAATATTGAGATACGCTTTAAGGAAAACGTAGTTCTTAATATGAAAATAAAAGTGAGGAACGCATGCAGTACGATAGTCACAACAAATTTGCTACCACTACGGTATTTTTGCATTGGTTGGTTGGATTAACCATTATTGGCTTGCTTGCCACTGGCATTTACATGTCGGAAAACGGTGTGTATGCACTATACCCTTGGCACAAAGCGATTGGTTTTCTTGTACTCTTTGTCGCACTAGCACGTGTGGTATGGCGCATGAAAAATGGTTGGCCTAGCGCTGCTGCTAACTATAAGCCAATAGAGCACAAATTAGCGTCAGTTGTGCACTGGGTGTTGATTATCGCCACGCTCTTAATGCCAATTTCAGGCTTGATGGCGTCGGTATTGGGTGGGCACGGGCTGTCAGTTTTTGGTCTGGAGGTTTTCGCGCCAAATTATAGTGTTGAAGATCCTGAGAAAACGCTACCGATAAATTACGAGCTTTCCAAAGCAGGTGGCGCTATACACTTCTATCTTGGTTATACCGTTATTGTCGCACTCTTGCTACACATTGCTGGCGCTCTTAAGCATCATTTCGTTGATAAAGATGGCACATTGAAGCGCATGCTAGGCAAAACCATTGGGGAGTAGTGCTTAATAACCTAGTTTTCTTGTATACCTTTGTCATCGTAAAAGTATTTTGACTGAAGTTTACACCCAGTGAGTACAGGTAGATAACTTTCACGTAGAAGCCGAGCTATTTTTGCTCGGCTTTTTTTCTCCAACATTTATTGGCTGCCATTACGCGATGCTGAGTCAGCAAAGAAGAGATAGTCATTGGGTGCTGAGACCTTGTTTTGTTTCGCTTTGTACATGGCAATGTCAGCCAGTTTTATTAACGTACTCATGTCATCGCTCATGGCAGGGAAAAATGAAACGCCGACACTCATTGAAATAAACGTTGGCTCTGGGTCGCCGTTAAAGTAGAAAGGTTGCTTTACCCCGTCATTCACTTTTTCTATGGCGCGTTTTACAGAAACTTCGTCTTCAGCTTGAAGTAATAATACAAACTCATCGCCGCCCCAACGTATCGCTACATCGTTTTTGCGAATTTTTTCCTGTAACTGTTCAGCCACAAAGATGAGTACTTCGTCGCCCGCATCATGACCGAAAATATCGTTCACCGCTTTGAAGCCGTTCAGGTCAATTAACGCGAGAGCGAAGTGGTGGTCTTTTCTCATTAACTTCGCAATCAGCTTTTCACCGCCATTGCGATTATAAATACCTGTGAGTGCATCGAAGTCTGCCTGTAAGGCCAGTTTCTGGAGTTCGTGTTTTCGACTAGAAATATCATTCAGCGTCAGCTGATAGTAGCGTTCGCCATCATCAGTGACTAAAGGGCTTGCGATTAGTTGAACCCATGTGGCATCGTCAGTTTTATCTGATTTTAGTTTATATTCACCTGTTGCAAACTCATTGCGTGCAAATGCCTCCGAAAGCGAAGTTTTCATTGCAGTAGGCGCTTCAAATAGCTCCTCAAGTAGCTCGCCATAACCTTGCTTTACCTCTAGGCCAATCTTTTCTACCAAGTCGTTGAAGGCCTTATTTCTAAGCTCGATAATTCCATTTTCCGCCATTAACACAGTGGCAGACTTTGCGTTTTCAAAAAGCATTCTGAAACGCTTTTCCAGAAATTCGATTTCTTCCCTAAGTTGACGCTCTTGAGTGAATTGCTCTTCGACTTTGTTTAACAGTTGATTGGTGTCCTGCACCAGCTCGCCTATTTCACTTCGGGAGTGATACTCCGGCATTTCAATTCTTTCTTTTGTACCTGGAGTAATCTTATGCAGTGAACGGCCCACGCGAAGCATAGGAGAGATTATGATGTAGTAGGTAATTATCAACGCAACAATGCCGACAACCACTGCTTCAATGTACAACGAATAATTATTGTCAGTACTTATCTTTTTCGCCTGTTCAATAATGTGGGCAAAGTTAGGGTAAACATTGACCTCAGCCAAAGTGTCTTCAGGAATGAATGGGTGCCTCACCAAAAATACCCGAGGCTTGACGTCTTTGCTGATGGCATCGTTCACATTGAATTGATAATACATTGCATCGCTTTTAATAGACGCAGCGAGTATTTTTTCACTTTTAACTAAGCCGTTGATCGCCTCTTTTGCCAGATCTTCATCTTCTAAAAAAGCAGCGATAGACGCCGTTGCGGCAACGGTTTGGTAAAGTTCTTGAATATCGTTGTTCGCTTCACTAATTTCGTGCTCATACGTAGCGCGATAAAAAAATTCGGCGGTCGTAAGTACTACCAGCATAGCAGCAGCTACTAATATGAGTGAAAAACGAAACCCTAAGCCGTGGATGTTAATCAAAGCGGTACACTACCTTCATTTTGTCGCTGACGTACGACTCATATACATAGGCTAAGGCTGACTCATCGTCTTCTAGCCGTTGTTTGACATCTTCCATAGTTTGTTCTATCGCAGGTGGTTTAACACGTCCAGAAAACTTCAGTCTAGACCAATACGCATTAACGCGAGCAAGGGGAAGGCCCACCAGCGATTTATAAAATTGACCTTTTAGCTCGTCGTTAAGCTCTATATCGATGGGCGTTGCCTGCCTACCGTTAGGGAAAGCCGAGTACTTGCCCATGAAGAGATCTATAACCCCTTTCTTATCTAAAACCTGCACATCATTGTTTAAGTTAGTAACAACAACGATTTTCTCTTGTGATTGCGCTACAGAGGAAAAGCTATACAAGGCAAGCACGACAGCCAGTAGGGGTGAGAAGTGTTTATAAAAAGTCATCTCCTCCCCCTAAAAGCTGAAACTTAACGCAACAAAGAGGGTGTGAATAACCCCATCTTCATCATCTACAACAAGACCATCTCTGGCGCGTAGGCCAGTTCCTCTAGCTTCAACATCAGTTCGCTCAAGCTGCACTTTAAAGGCTAGATTCTCTTGCAAATCCCAACGCCATCCGAGAGAAAGTGTTTGTTGATGATGTGCCAAGCTACTCGCTACTTCTTCTACAGAAACGGCTAGTTGAGCAGTGCTCTCGTTTATTGGGAAGCCAGGTTGTTCTTGGCTAAGAAAGTATGTGTCTGTCTTTGCAAATGAGTACGAACCGTAGAATGTATGCGCACCATAAAGATAGCTGAGGTTAAGGAAGCCATTATAAGAGGGTCTCAACGCAATTGAATTCGAATCGATATATGATAGTTCTCCAGAAAGCTCCCACGCGTCAAAATAACGGTTGAAGTAAACGGATGTATAGTGAATGGTTGTATCTTTAAGGCTTACTTCTTTAGCAAAGTCTATGGCGCCGCTCCAAAATGGCTGTAGCTGCGCAACGGAAGCGGCGACAACTGCAAAATCTTCGTCGTCACTGTCCGCTTCGGTTTGGGTGTGTTTAAGAGCAAGGCTCCAGTCGAATGAGACAAATTCAACACCAATTGAACGTAAGTTATTAAACGTAATCGGGTTGTAATCGTCACTAGAAAAGTCACTTTCTCCGCTTCCCCAAAAGCCTTTAATCAATAAATTAAAGTTGTCGTAAGGCTTAGTGTAGCTAATGTCTCCTCCATCAAAGCTTCTTGCGGGAACAATACCGTAAACCTCGGTAGGGACTTTCACCCAAGGAAAGGCTATCGACACGTCTCTGGTATCACTGAAGTGAAAAATATCGGCCGCAAGTCTTCCTGCTCTTACTTGCCACGATGGGGTTATATCGTATCTTAGAAAAGCCATCTGGGTTATCGAATCGAGGTTTTGCTCATCTTGCTCTCGATAAACGAATTGACCCACAAAGTCTAGGTTATCAGAAACGCTGTAATCAAGCTGTACGCCAACTAAACTCAAAGGCTTGAATGCAAGGCCGCCTTTTTTCGCCGATTCAGCTTGAGACCGGTCTGAACGAAACTGATACCTGTCAGAATCGGAAGTTGTTGTTGCAACGGTGCCAAAACCACTAACCTTTACGTTCTCTATTTCAGCAAACGCACTATTAACAATGAGGAAGCTCATCACCATAGCGATAACTGCGAAGGACTTTTTAATCATCAATGCGTATCCAAATTCAAGCTTGTCTTTGCTGACACCTAAAAATCATACTTTCGGGCTGCTGGTTACAGTAAGAATAGTAAAGAAACAGGAAAACGTATGAAAAGTCAGCTTTTTTTATTTTTTTAACCGAGCGCTTGATAAATGCGAGTGGTATCTTCGAGCGTTGTTTGACCAGCATATCATTTAGCTTGTCGTTACTGTAGGGGGGATTCCTAATATGACTTCTTGTTACTGCTGTTTTTTTATTTTCAACAGAAATGTTTGTAAGCGGCTTTCACTGTCTACGGCTCCAATTTGCTTTATAATTCCTCCCGTAAAGGAGAAAAAACGTGAATGAATATGCTCGGTATTTTAACGGCTACCCTTCAACTATTGTGGAGCAAGCCTTACAGCTCATTTCCAACAATCGGCTACAGCGTTATTTACTAAAAAAATACCCAGAGGCCCATGATATAACCACCGACAAATTGCTGTATCAGTACGCGACGGAATTAAAAAAGCGATACTTAAAAAATGCGCCACCATTCGGGCGCGCCGCGTTTAAAAAGCAAGGTGATATGATAACTAACGCGCTAGGTACGCATACTTACCGTATGCAGGGTAAAACGCGCAAACACGACTTGGCCATTAATAACGATTTACTCTATGCCCCAGAGGCCTTGTTAAAAGCCCTTGTAGTGCATGAACTGGCGCACTTTAAAGAAAAAGACCACAACAAAGCCTTCTATAAACTTTGCTGCTATATGGAGCCAGATTATCATCAACTAGAGCTGGATTTACGTTTGTTCTGTGTGGCCGTATCTATGGGAGAAAACCCGTACACGTAACATGTGAACGCCTAATTAGGTGTCGCTATGTTTAAACCCATGTTGAGTACAATTGTCGTGTGCTTGCTATAACTAAATTAAAGCCGAAGCGCTGGAATTAATGAGGAGTATTAATGAGCATTGCTAAAATTATGTCTACGCGGGTGGTTAGCGTGCACATGGATGACAGTTTACAGTCATTGCGCGAACTCTTTGCTGCTACGGGGTTTCATCATTTGGTCGTGGTGCATGACAATAAGCTGCAGGGGATCATATCTGACAGAGACTTGATGAAATCGATTAGTCCTTTTGTTGATACCCTAAGCGAACGAAAGCTTGATCGCGCTACATTGGATAAAAAAGCGCACCAAATCATGACTCGTGAAGTCATTACACTTAACCCAAGTGACTCAGTTTATTCGGCTATTGAGCTTTTTAATACCCACAAAATTTCCTGCATTCCTATTGTCGACACGAAAAGGCATCCAGTAGGAATGGTGTCGTGGCGCGATGTGATGAAGTTTATGCAAAGTAGGGTAGAGGCAAAACGTTAGGTCGGTACTCGTATGTTATTAATAGTGAACACCGCTTGAAAGGGGAGTGGTCTCTCTACCTGCGTTTATATATTGCGGTAAAGAGACCCCTAATATTAAAGCGTTAGCTTTTGCGGTAACTGACTTTAAACAGCAAACTGTAGAGTACGGGTACAGCGATAAGTGTAAGTACCGTCGCAAAGGCGAGGCCACCCATAATAGTCACTGCCATATCGGCAAAGAAGGCGTCGAACAGCAGCGGCGCCATACCTAAAATGGTCGTTACCGCCGCCAGTGAAACAGGGCGTACACGGCTGATAGTAGCGTCAACAATCGCTTGGCGAATGGCTAAGCCTTCTTCTATCTGAAGGTCAATTTCTTCAATAAGTACAATAGCGTTCTTAATAAGCATGCCAAATAAGCTTAAGAAGCCGAGTAGCGACATAAAGCCAAACGGCATATCGGTACCCAATAAACCAGAGACTACACCAACAATAGCCATAGGTACTACAAGCCAGATAATCAGCGGCTTACGAGCATGACCGAATAGCAATACTGAGATAATAAACATGACTAGGAAGCCAGCGGGCAAGCCAGCGCCGAGCGCTTTTTGTGCATCGCTAGAGCTTTCAAATTCGCCGCCCCATTCTAATGAATATCCAGCTGGAAGTTCTATGTCTTCAATAAGTGGGCGGATTCTCGCTAACGCTTTGGCTGCAGTTTCATCGTCACCCGGCTCGGCTTCTACCGTAATGGTGCGAACGCGGTCGCGACGGTGAATACGCATTTCTTCGGTCATTAACTCCAAGCCCTGAGATACCTGAGTGAAAGGCACATATTGGCGCTGTTGCGTAGACCATACTTGTGATTCACGTATTGATTGAAGCTCGGTATCTTCTGCCTTACCCATCTTTGCAATAATGTTGTAAGCATAATCACCGTCTTGCACCGTACCTAGCTGAACGCCGCTACTTGCATACTGTATGGTCTGGCTAAAGTCACTATGCGAAACGCCAGCAATCCCTGCGTTGTAGTTGTCAAACTGCGTATTAATGGCAAAGCCTTTTTCACGCCAGTTATGTCGAACGTCTTTCACTTGTCCGTCAGCAAAAAGCAGTGCTTTGGCTTCATCCGCCAGTTCGCGAAGTATTTCAGTATCTGGGCCTGAAAAACGGGCCTCAAGTTTTGCACCAGAGCCGGGGCCAAACTGCATGCGCTCCATATAAAAGCTAGCGTCGAAGTCCAGGTCGGTAAGCTTACTCGCAAGCGCGCTTTGAATAGCCGGAATATTATCAAGTTCATTCGCGCGAACCATGAAAAAGGCATAGTTTTCGTTAGCACTTTTAGGTGCATAAGTGAGGGTGAAACGATCGGCACCTTGCCCTATAAAGGTGGTTACAGCCGTGACGTTTTCCATTCCCAAAATACGAGCTTCAGCTTTTTTTGCAATGACTTCAGTTGCACGTATATCTCTATCTTGCGGGCCCCAATAATGCACAAAGAACAGTGGCGCGTTTGACGGAGGGAAGAAGCCTTGTTTTACCATTCCAAAACTTCCGTAAGCCACGATAGTAATAACAAACAGTGCACCAATGGTTACCCAACGAAGCTTAAGTGCGCCTAAAAGTGCACGCTTAAACCAGCGTTGCGATGCAGAGAGTTCGTTACCTGTGGTTTGCCCAATACCTTTGCGGTAAAAATACGCCCCAAGCACGGGCACCAAGGTTACCGCTAATACCCAACTTATCATGAGGGAAACCAACACTACGGCAAACAATGAATAAAGAAACTCGCCTGTAGCATCGTTTGAAAGGCCTATGCCTGAAAAAGCCGCAATACCGATAACGGTTGCGCCAAGTAAAGGCCACTGCGTACGCTTAACAATAAAGCTGGCTGATTCTTTGGCTGTAGAGCCGGTGGCCATGCGCAGCATCATCCCCTCAGCAACTACGATAGCGTTATCTACCAGCATACCCATGGCGATAACCATGGCACCAAGTGATATCCTTTGAAGCTGAATATCCATAAGCCACATGATTAGAATAGTACCTAGCACGGTGACAAGAAGCACAGAGCCAACTACCACGCCTGAGCGCCATCCCATGAACAAACATAGCGTTAAGGTAACAACCGCCACCGACATAACGAGGTTATTAATAAAGCCAGTAACCGATTCGTCGACGACTGAGGCCTGATCGTAAATAGGCGTAAGCGTAATACCGACAGGCAGTTCTTGAAGTAGCTTTTCTACTTTTGCGTTAACGCGCTCGCCCACATCAACAATGTTAACGTCGGTCAACGCTGATACTGAAAGCGTAAGTGCTTCTTCGCCGTTGTAGCGTACATGAACGGGCTGTATGTCGGCAGGCTCTAACTTTAGCGTGGCAATATCAGCAACCCGAAGGGAACGGTTTGTGCCAGGCACTACCACTGACAGATTAGATATTTCTTCTAGTCTGTCTGGCGCGCGCTCTACAATTAGGCGTACATTTTTTTCGTCAACTTTAATACGGCCGCCGTTGAACGGGCGCAGGTTGTCTTCAAAAAGAGAGGCGAGATCAGGAAATGAAATGCCTAAGCCCGCGAGTTGATAAGGGTTGATATAGGCCACTATCTGTTCTTTTTGAACGCCAGTTACATTTACCTTGGCAACGCCTTCTGTAGTAAGCAGGTCACGTCGAATAATTCGGGCGAATTCTCGAAGCTCCCGAGTATCGAAATCAGGTGCACTTAACGCGTAATAAAGACCGTAAACGTCACCGAAATCATCAAATACCACAGGGTTTTGTGCCCCCGTTGGCAACGAGCTTGCGGTGTCGCGAAGTCGCTTTCTCAACTCATCCCATATCTGTGGTAAGAGGTTACTGTCGTAAGTACTCTTAACTTCAACGGTAATTTCGGAAAGGCCCGGCGATGAAACTGACGTCACTTCCTTTAACTGCGGCATTTGCTGAATGGCAATTTCCAAGCGTTCAGTGACTTCACGTTCTACCTTTTCAGCACTGGCTCCAGGATAGTTGGTGTATACCTTTACCTGTTTGATGGTAAACGCAGGGTCTTCTAAGCGACCAATTTTGCTCATAGCCAAAACGCCGCCTAAAAGCAGGATGACTACCATTAGCCAAATGTTGACGGGCTTATCAATTGAATAGCGTGCGATATCCATAAATTACTTCTCTCCTTGGTAAGGAAGTACTTTCATGTCTGCACGCATTTGTGTTGCTCCAGCAGCAACCACTTGCTGGCCAAGGATGATTTCGCCTTGGCTCTTACCCTCAATAATCGCTAGCTCATTTTCAATATGCTTAACGTTTACAGCTTGCTTGGCAACTGAACTTGTTTCATCGTTATATACCCACACTGCAAAGCCTGAGTCCTTGTCACCTACAAGTGCTCTCACAGGCACAACAAAGCCTTCTGGATAAAGGCTACCTTGTAGGCTGACTTTTACCACTGCGCGCGCGCCCGGTGTTAGGGGAAGTTCTTCGCGAGGCTCCATTGCAAACACCACTTCATAAGTTTGCGACACAGGATCAGGTTGGGTAGAGTGCTCTACATAGTTCACCGGATACCACTGACTGCGATTGGTGGCTAATGTGGCGCTGGCTTGTTTTATCCCACGGCCAATATTGGCAGTAAGTAAGCGCTCAGGAACATTAATGTTGAAGTATATTTTAGACACATCTTGCAGGCGAGCAATCGGCGTACCTGCGGCAACAAAACTGTTATTTTCAACAAGTCGTTGAGATACCTTTGCATCAAAAGGGGCATATAGCTGTGTATAGCTCAAATCTTGCTCTGCATTTTTTAAGTCGATAACCGCTAGTTCGTAAGATGTTTTTGCAGTATCTAGAGAGCTCTGTGCAACTAGCTTTTGAGCGAACATTTTCTCAATTCTATCAAGCTCTCGTTTGGCCTGATCAAGTCGTGTCGTAGACTCGTCCACGCGTCTTTCGAATGGTTTACGATCAATAGTGGCCAGTAACTTGCCTTTGTTGATATCACTGCCTGTCACCAAGTCGGTCTGGATAAGGCGGCCTGAAACTTCAAAGCTTAAATCGACGGTTTTCACTGCCGATACAACGGCAGGGAAGGTGAATTCGTCAAAATCTGGAATGTTGCTAACCGTAGCGAGTTTGACATAACGAGGTGCAACGTTTGCTTGTTGCTCGGCAGGCTCTTCGGAAGAACATGCACTTAAAGTGGAAACCGATAAAACGCTTAAAAATAAAATGTGGGAGAATCGCATCATGGACATAGGTGTATGTAATCCATAGTCAAGGTAATTAAAGTATAGATGTGTAAACCCCAGGTAGTGATGGTATGCACAACGGCAGCAAAGATAGTCATTACCCAAAGTAAACTGGTGAGTGCATTTTAGTGCGGTCGCATTGAAAAGTAAACTGTACGGTGTAAAATGTTCGGGTTAATGTAGCGGATAACTAATTTTGAGAATTTCCATATGGTAGGCAACACACGTACGCGTAGCGACATCAAACGCGAAGCCATTATTCAGGCGGCAACACAGGCGTTCCAAGAGTTTGGCGTTAACGGCACAAGCATGGATAAGCTGGCTGAACTGGCAAATGTGTCAAAGCGCACTGTATACAATCACTTTTCTACAAAAGAAGAGCTGGTGATGCATTTGGTTACGCAGCAGTGGCAAACGGCTATTTTAAATATAAATAAAAAGTACGATGCTACGCTTCCGCTAGACGAGCAACTAGAAGACCTTATTTTGCAAGACATTGAGTTTATGGTGAGTGAATCACACCTCGATTTAGCTCGGGTTGCGATTGGCCACTTCTTCTACGAGCCGGAAAAGCTAAAAGATGAAGTTGCGCAATTAAAAGCCCAAGAGACGGCTATGCACCGCTGGTTAAAAGATGCCAAAGCCGACAATAAACTCGCGTTTGACGACTTGGATCGGATTGTCGATGAAATTGATAGCTTAGTAAAAGGGCAGTGCTTTTGGCCTCAGCTGTTCAAAATTGAAGATTCCCTCAGCGATAACGATAAGAAGAGCTTAGCGAAAAATACAGTTGCTTTGATTTTAAGCCGCTATGCTGCTGTGTAGTCGGCAGGCCATATCATGAGTTTGTTCAAGGCTCTTTCAGTATCGAAGGGCCATTGAACTTTTACTTCTCAAACATTTTTTCCGCTTATCCGTATTCGCGCTAACTTCACAGATCTCTCTTGATTCTCACGGACTACACTTCAGATGATATAGCCAGTAAATACCTTTTCACTTAGCTGTTTGTTCTCCCTGTCGCTCGTCCTCCGACACCTGCAATATGCGCCTCTACAATCGTACGAAATATATTCGCATGCTTATTTTTTAGTCTATTTTGGCGCGGTTTGAGTCCTATTTATCTAATAAATTAAGAATTTTTATAAAGAGTTTTTATATTTTATCGCTTTAGCTCTCGTCATTTAGTCAAATTTTTTATAATATCCCGACCAAAAATAACAACTATTATTATTTGCAATTGCAAAGTGCGGCACGAAACCGTGTTTTGATAATAGGGGTTAAGAGATTTTTAAAAGTAAACACACAAGACTTACAGAACACTTGGAGAGCAATTTTGAAATTTAAACTTACGAGTATTGCTACTGCGATAATTCTAAGCCCAACTGCGTTTGCCGCTGATATGGAGGATATTGAGAGACTGACGGTAGAAGGTAAGTACCTTTCGGTTAACCAGTCTAACTCAATTAAAAGCCCAACACCTATCATCGACGTGCCACAAAGCTTGTCGATTATGACGGCTGAAGAAATTACTGCTCGCGGTATTACTAGCGTTGGTCAAATCATAGATTACACGCCAGGTGTTAATACATCGCAAGGTGAAGGTCACCGTGACTCAGTTGTGTTCCGTGGCGTGCGCTCTACTGCAGATTTTTACTTAGACGGCAATCGTGACGATGTTCAATACTACCGTGCACTTTATAATGTAGAGCAGGTAGAAATTCTTCGTGGTCCAAACGCGCTACTATTCGGTCGCGGTGGAACGGGCGGTATCTTAAACCGTGTATCTAAGAAAGCGAAAACTAGCGAGACATTTGTAAATTACAACGTGTCGGCAAATACGTTTGGCGCTTACAACTTACAATTAGACACAAACGTTGATACGGGCGACAAGTCGGCATTGCGTATAAACGCCATGTACGAAAGCCTAGACAACCATCGCGACTTCTTTTACGGAGATCGTTACGGCTTCAACCCAACGGCACGCTTTGAGTTAAGCGATGACACAATTGTTGATGTGTCATATGAATATATCGACCACGAGCGCTTTATTGACCGCGGTGTGCCAACTGCCAACGGTGAACCAGTAGAAGCGTTTGAAGAAATCGTGTTTGGCGACCCAGATAACAACTACCAAACATTGGGCGCTGATGTGTTCCGTGCAAACGTTGAGCACACTTTCTCAGATAACCTGAAAGGTAACTTCAACGCTTTTTACGGTGACTATGACAAAGTTTACTCGAACTTTTATGCGGCAGGTTATAACGCTGAGACTGAGCAAGTAACCCTAGACGGGTACGTCGATACTACGCAGCGTGAAAACATGATCTTGTCTTCTAACCTAGTTGGCGAATTTGAAACGGGAAGCATTGGGCACACGGTTATCTTCGGTGGTGAGGTTATTAATACCAAGTCAAACCAAGATCGTTACAACCCCGTGTTTGATTCCACTGACGGTGATAGAGAAACGTTTAATATTTCACGTCCGTTAAGCTTCCGTGGTTTAACTGGTACAAATGCTGAAGGCGTAACAGTTACAGCAGACTTCTCTGACTTGAACGACGATACGCATGTAGACTTAGATGTATACTCTTTCTATGTTCAAGATGAAATTGCACTATCAGACAACTTTGACCTTGTACTAGGTGCACGTTTCGATAGCTTTGATATTGAAGTGTTCAACGTTGTTGCAAACGAAACACGCAGCAGAAAAGACGAAGAAGTGTCGCCACGCGCAGGTCTTGTGTATAAGCCTCAGGAAAATATCTCAATTTACGCAAGCTACAGCGAATCGTTTCTACCGCGCAGCGGCGAGCAATACGCGAATATTAACGGCGATGCTGATGCGTTAGACCCTGATACGTTCACTAACCAAGAAATTGGTATTAAGTGGGACTTCAGCGAAGGTATGAGCTTTACTGCCGCAATCTTTGAAAATGAGCAAACGTCTTTAGATAACGATCCAAACGACGCCGAGCGCTTTGTAGAAGTAGATTCAGACGTATCCGGATTTGAACTTCAGCTACAAGGCTACATTACAGAAAAGTGGCACGTTACTGCTAACTACAGCAACTTAGATGGCGAAAATGCTAGCGGCGTAGAGCTTCGCGAGCTACCTGAACATACCATGTCTGTATGGACTACATATGAAGTAAGTGATGTGTTTGGCTTCGGTATAGGCGCTACTTATCAGGACGAAAGTAAGGTATCGACAAGTGCTTCATCGCCTGTACTACCTAGCTATACGCGTGTTGATGCGTCTGCTTACTACACGCTTAGCGACAAAATGCGTCTTCAGTTAAACGTTGAAAACTTGACTGATACGCTTTACTTCCCGAATGCGCACTCTACGCATCAGGTAACAGTAGGTGCGCCGATTAATGCGCGTCTATCATTGATTGGTTCGTTCTAAACTAACCATCAACCGTTAATACATTAATTAAAAGCCATTCGTAAAAGCGAATGGCTTTTTTGTATCTCAGCTAACGGTATTCAGGGCTTTGTAATTTATTCGCCTTGCTTTGCAAAGTCGATAAGTGTCTGTCCATCCATTCGATAGCCTAGCCATTCACTCTTGGGTTTAGCACCAAGCGATTCATAAAAATCGATAGCGGGTTTATTCCAATCTAATACGCTCCATTCGAAACGACCACAGTCGTTGTCTACCGCAGTTTTAGCTAAGTGTTGCAATAACGCTTTCCCAGCACCCATACCACGTGACTTTGGTGACACGTACAAATCTTCAAGGTAGAGGCCATTTCGACCTTGCCACGTTGAGTAATTAAAGAAATATACAGCGAAACCAATGGGGGCATTATCGCTTTCACACATCACACAATGCGCGGTTGCGCCTTCTCCAAATAACGTTTTCAGTAGCGCTTCTTCAGAAGCTTCTACTTCGTGTTCTGCTTTTTCATAAATAGCAAGTTCCAGAATGAACTGGCGAATTTGTGAAATATCCTCAGGCGTGGCTGGCCTTATTGAAATGGTGTTGCTCATGGTGACTCCCATCATAAATAATCAAAAAAAATGAGCCAATAAAGGCTCATTTTAAAACAGTTAGGTGTTTGTAGCTTTTCTCAGCGATAAAAGCTAGTCCATCGATGCACTTGGCTGAGGCACATGTGTAGAAGTACTATTGCCGTCGCCACCCTTAGTAGGCTTTCTGCGCACAATTTTGCGCTTAATAAACGTAAACGGACCACGTAAATCAAGCAGTATTAAGTACAAGCACGGCACCAATATAAGCGTTACAAGCGTAGCGTAAAGTACAGCAAAACCGAGTGCAGCAGCCATTGGTACAACAAACGCTGCCTGTAGGCTTGTTTCAAACATAATGGGCAGTACGCCCACAAACGTAGTGATTGAGGTTAACGTAATCGCTCGGAAGCGCGCGGTACCAGCTTCGGTCACCGCTTCTTTAATGCTGTAGCCTTGTGCACGGCGCTGGTTCACAAAGTCAGTCATAACTAGTGAGTCATTGATAACAACCCCTGCCGCAGCGATTAGGCCAAAGTTAGACATCATAGATAAGTCTAAGCCCAGCACAAAGTGGCCGAAGACTGCGCCTGTAAAGCTAAACGGGATAACCGACATGATAATAAGTGGTTGCCCATAGCTTTTAAGTGGTACAGCAAGAAGGATATACACCATGATCATGGCAGCTAAGAAAAACAGTATCTGCTCATTCTGTTGCGCTTGCTGCTCCTCAATGTCACCACCAAGTTCAGTCATAACCGACGGGAACGACTCTTTTAGTTGAGGAAGTAGCTTCTCTTTAATTTCAGTGACCACTTCGTTTGGTTCAATCTTTTCTTCATCGATATTGCCCCAAATGTAAACGCTACGGTATCCACCTTCACGGCGAATGTAGCTTATACCTGGTTTCTCCTCTAAGGCCACAACGTCACCCAGCATAACTTCCTCACCATTAGGCGTGGTGATCAAAGAGTACTTCAAGTCGGCGAAGCGTTCGCGGGTAAGTTCTGGGTAGCGCACCATTACTTTCACTTCTTCACCGTTTCGAATAACACGTTGTGCCTCGCCGCCGTAGAAGCCAGCACCTACTTGAGAAGCGATATTAGATAGAGTAAGCCCCAAGTCGTAAGCAACTGGAAGCAATGTCATTTGTACTTCTTTGCTTGGAGGGTCGATAGTTGAGCTAACGTCAAACAAGCCCTCTTGCTGCTGCAGCATTTCAATAAACTTAAGACCTGCTGCGTTTAGAGTGTCGATATCAGGGCCAAAGAGTAAATAACCAAACTCGCCGTCATCACCATCACCGTTTACGTCATCAACTACGGTAAATGATTTCATGCCGGTAATTTCAGGAATGGCTTCGCGCCAGCGACGAGCAAGCTCAAACGTGTCAATAGGGCGGTCTTCTTCATTAACTAACGGCGTTAAAATACGGCCTTCAGTTCTGTCATCGTTAAACGCAAGGCGGTCTCTTATCATGCCTTGACCAAACTCATCGATGATTTGTTCTTCAACGTCTAAGATTGTTTGCTCAACAATTTTTAACGCGTTAATGGTTGCTAAATCTGAGACGTTTTCATTCATCTCTATTTTAACGCTTGGGAAGTCATGAGGTACTTTCGGATTGGGGACCATTCTTACGTAATTAGCACCAATAAGTCCCATACTTAGCATTAGCATTGCGACGAACATCATGAGTACAGCCCAGCGCCATTCAATCGCTTTCGCTAGAGAACGCTTGTAAGGACCGTTAACAAAAGCAAAGAATCGCTTGTTAAAACGCGCCCGCCAGCTATTTTGTTTAACTGGGGAAAATTTAGTGTGGGCTAAGTGGGCCGGCAGAATGAGCTTAGATTCAACTAGACTGAATGCTAAACACAAGATTACGACAACAGCGATATTATAGAAGAACGCGCCTTCAGGCCCGCTGCTTAGCGTAAACGGAGCAAACACGGCGATAGTGGTTAAAACACCGAATGTGGCGGGCGTAGCTACGCGCTTGGCACCGCGGATTACATTGTCAACACCGCCACCTTTGCTTTCAATTTCGGTGTAAGCACTCTCGCCAATAACAATGGCATCATCAACCACTATACCCAGTACCATGATAAATGCGAACAGCGAAAGGATGTTTATGCTTACACCAAACAAAGGCATTAGCATCATGGCACCAAGGAAACATACCGGTAAACCAACCATTACCCACACGGCAAGCCTAAAGCGCAAGAACAGGGTTAACATTAGCGCCACTAGAATTGAGCCTTGAACCAGGTTCGACAACATCATATCTAAACGAGCGTTAAGGTAATAGGTCATATCAACCAGAATTTCTAGGCTTACTCCTTGAGGAAGGCTTTCGTTTTTCTGATCGATATAGGCTTTTACGGTTTCGGCTACAGGAATGGTGTTTTGGGTTTTAGTGGCTTTAACGGCAATGTAGATAGCGTTCATGCCGTTGTATTTAAAGTAGCGTTCGCCTTCAACAAATCCATCGTTGATATAAGCGACATCGCCCAAGGTTACCTTAGCGCCGCCCGCACCAATTTTGATGGGAATTTGCTTAAACTCATCGCCGCTGTAGTACTGGTTTTCAACACGTACCGATACGATACCTGAGTTAGTTCTAAGCTGACCTGCGGAAATGTTGGCAGAGTAACTATTAATTGCCTGAGTGACATCGGCAATAGTTAAACCGTACTTCCTAAGCGTATCGGGTTTAATTTCAATGGCAATTTCATCGTCCGGCGTATTGGCTTCAACCAAAGAGATAGAGCCAAGTTGTAGAAGCTCATCTTCCACCTCTTTTGCCAGCACTTTGAGTTCTGATAAAGGCAAGTCACCGACAATAGGCATTTCAATAACTTGCTGCTGGAACTCTACTTGGGAAACATTAACCGGCTCCATGCCAGCGGGGAAGGTGGCAATACTGTCAACGCGAAGCTTCACCTTATCAAGTACATCTGTTAATTCAGCTTTGGTATCAATTTCCAGTGTAACTGCACCGCCACCGCGAAATGCACGTGAAACCGTACGCTTAATCTCAGTAATGTCTTTTACCGCTTCCTCAACTTTAATGAAAATACTCTCTTCAATCTCTTGAGGTGAAGCACCAGGGTAGTTGGCTTCAACGGTGATGTAGTTTATTTCGATGTTTGGAAACATCTGACGCTGAATAGTGAAATAGCTCGCTATTCCCATGATGATGATAAAAATCATCAGTAGGTTGGCGGCCACGGAGTTTCTGGCGAACCAAGAAATAATGCCGGTTTGTGTATCGTTGTGGTTTTCCATGACAGCTCCTTAGTTCGCTTTTGCTGTCACAATTTCGGTCGTGGTCTCAATGACCTTAACAGGCATACCGTTTTGAGGATATTCAGGCAAACTCATCACGACTTTTTTGGCATTGAAATCGCCTTGAATAAGAAAGTCGCCATTTTCTTCACGTACAACCTTAACCTTTTGCGATTTTAATCTGTCTTCGTCATCTAACGTCCATAACAATCGATTGGTTACCAACTCTTGAGGTACGCGGTATACGTCGCTAAGGGTTTTTCCTTCAAATGCGATTGTGCTATATGAACCAAACTTCACGATAGGCTTCGACGAATTGATGGCGTAAGGATCTTCAATACGGGCAACGAAATAGCTCATGCGCGTGGTGTTATCTACCACACCCGTATCACGGTGAATGGTACCTTTTACAGTAGCGCCCTGCACATCATCTACTTCGATGGCGATTTCACTACCAATGGTGTTGTCCGCTAGAAAAACACGGTCAAAGCCTGCTACAGGGAAGGTTACTTCAGCGTATTCGATGTTGTTAATGACAGCGACTGGCGTGCCTTGAGTTACATAGTCACCAGTGCTGATATCTCTCGATACTATAAGTGCATCGTAAGGTGCTTTTACCTTACAGTTGTCTAAGTCGCGCTTGGCGATTTTAAGCTGCGCCTCTGCTGATTTTACGCCAGCTTGCGCACTCATCACTTGAGGTTTGCGAAGGTAAAGGTCAGTAACCCGTGCGTTAGGCATCGTTTTCGCTTCTTTGGCAGCGACATCAGCTTGCGCTTGCTCTTGGATAAGCTGTGCTTGCGCGCTAGCGAGGTTAGCTTCAGCCAGCAATAATGCCGCTTCATATGCGTCAGCTTCTATTTCAAATAAGGTTTCGCCACGTCGAACCAGACCGCCGCTCACAAACTTAGGATTCCAGCGCTCAACTTCTCCCGATACCTGAGCTGCAAGGTTTGTGGTTTCAAGGGGCGTTATTTCGCCATACGAGGTAAGTTGAACGCGCACGTCTTCTGGCGATAAAGCTTCAATAGTCACCGTCGGGCGGGTATCAACTTCTTCTGTAATAGTATTATCAGAGGCAGAGGCTTCGATTCCTTTCATACCTAAGTAGCCTACTAATAAAACACCAATAGGCAGTGCAACTTTCATCCATTTCATGGCTAAATCTACTTTTATAGCGAATACTTTACATAGTGTAGCGCTAAAGTGTTTCAGGAATACAGCGCAAATGTAACTAAACATGAGTCAATTTTGTGTAAAGTCAGTTATCCGTACTGATTTAAACAGGGAAATTGGTTTAGTTTTCCGAAAAAGAGGGAGAGCTCAACGACGAAAATTCACACACGCAATCTCGACCATTATCTTTGGCATAGTAAAGTGCTTGGTCTGCTCGACGAACGGCGCAGGAAATATCTATATCGGGATTAACTTCGCTCACCCCGAAACTACTCGTTACATGGATCTCGCTACCGTTAATATTAAGCGGTGCGTTGTTCAAAATATCTCGAATATTTTCCAAGGCATTTACAGCACCCGCTTCATCAGTATCGGTAAAGATGAACATGAATTCTTCTCCACCCCACCGTGCGAGAATATCTTGTCCTCGCAGGCGAGAACTAAACGCTTTTGAAATCTGACGAAGGACCTCGTCACCTTGTTCATGGCCTAAGGTGTCATTGATACTTTTAAAGCGGTCAATATCTGCAATGGCGACCGAAAATTTACGTTTGCTTCTCAGCATTCTTGCGTACTCGCGCTCTAGACACTGCTGCGCACCTCGACGGTTTAATAACTGAGTTAAGTGGTCATGCTTGGCCTGGCGCTCAAACTGCTCACTTAAATAAAGTGCGGTGTCGTAACTCTTTTGTCTACTGTACTCATAAAACGCCGACAGAAATGAAACGGTTAAAAAAGAATACAGTAAACGAGTTTTAAACGCGTAGGTGTAGTTCGCTACAAATGGAGCGTCATTGAAGCCGAACAGCACAATGGCGCTAACTAGCGTATAGGCAATAAGTGCGATGAGGCCTCTGACAAAGCCTGCAAAAAACATAGTGACTGGCGGCACCAAGTAAATCCAAAGGGGACCGGTATTGTCTTTACCACCGGTAATCAGCAGCAGGAGAGTCAGTACCATTAAACAGACAATGAGAAGTGTTATAGACCATGTACGAGCTTGGGCTGATGCAAACCGAACTTGTAAGCGCTGTGAAATAGCAAATACTACACTGGCAGTATAGAGCGTAGTGGAAAGAGAATATTCACCGTCAATAAAAGCCCTAGAGCCAAGCAAGAACGTGATAGACATACCCACTGCCGCAAAAAGGTTCACCACCATAATGCGTCTGTTGGTTTCATCTTTGTAGTGACGGCTTACGCCACTAAATACGTATTGCTTGAGAGAGCCGAACATGATTAAGCCGGTTTTGTCACAGTTTTTCTAATATCTTCTGCGAGTTGTTGGATAGTATTTCTCATTGCTTTGATACTTGGAGAAAATCCATCATCTTCCAGGGGCGTTTTGAATAAAAATGGGTAGCTTTGCGTTTGGCCTTTCACGTGAGTAATCACATATTGGCCAGATAGAATAACTTCCCCTTCATAGGTGCTGACAAAATCATTGAGGTGCAACGCCATATGAACGGCTTCTTCACTTGCGTAGTGATCGGGGCCGAAGCAATGACACTTGCTTTGATGCTAACGCGCTGGTTAGCGCCTTAGTAAGCCCTTCGTCTACAGGTTCGGCCCATAAGTGACTGGTTGAGATATGCAAGTTGGTGTCACTGGTTTGGTACACAAGCCCACGGTGTTTGAGATAGTCCGGTAGGGTTATCTTATCTATTACAACAGCTGTTGATGCTTTGTTTACGGTATATGCACTGTCACCCGTGGTGTGAAGTAAGTAGTATGTCAGCGAACGAGGCGCGCTACTACACGCCGATAATACGCAGGTGAAAAGCGCAAATACACCGATAAACAGTGCTTTACCTGTAGGTTGAGATGGGAAAACCTTAAACTGCTGTATCATTCTATTTATTCCTTCCATCCTTGTTTTTGGATGTTTCGCTATGGCAATACTGTCAGTTGACATTCACTGTAGCGTATTACTTTCTTAATATCGGCCAATTACCAAGGATAAAGAGCATTCATTTTTCACGCCATTGTTGCTCGAAAATTAACCGCGTATTTGTTTGGCTCTACTGCGCTAATTCTTCGCTTTAGGTTGAATGTCCGCTTCATCATCCTTTGAAAATATTAAACTATTCGGAGACTGGTTTAGCTTTAACAATAAAGGCTGAATGTTGCGCATGGTTTCTTGCAGCGCATCAACGGTCTCTTTTATTTCAGACTGGTTAAAACCACCCTCGCTGTAATTTTTAAGCAGGCCATCAAGGCTAACAAGAACCTGATTAAGATTACTATTTAGTGCTTTTGCATCAATATCAGCGATAAGTACATCAAAGTCGCTGCTTGCCGTTTCCACAGACTCAGCAGCTAAACGCATGTCTTCAACAGCTAACTGCACATTTTCCACCATTTCCTTAAGCGGAAGCTGATTGATTTTGTCTAAAATTGCGTCGGCCTTTTGCGTCAATTGTGTGAACTCGTTACTAACAGTAGGAATTACTTCGTAGCCGTTAATCACTTCAATGCCGCTGTTACTGTCAGCGTCGGGTACGTGCTGTAAATCTACATACAAGCCACCTGTTAATACATTACCCATGCGTAGCGATGCGCGAAGATCTCTTTCTAGCCAGTTTCGAATGGTTTGCTTTATTGCACTAAGGCCTTCTTTAGTATCTGGCTGCCTTGCTTTACCGGGGTAAATATTAATAAGCACGGGGATGGGATAATCTCGCTCCAAAATGTTGCCATCTAAAGCAGGGAAGGAGTTGATAGCAGTCACGTTGCCAATTTCAATACCACGGTATTCAACCGGAGCGCCAACGGTTAGACCTCGCACACTTTCATCGATAAGTAGCAAGTATTCAGCGGCGACTTTATAACGTGCATCTGAGGCGGATGTGCTGTCCCCATAAATTGTGAAAAAGGCGTTATCTAGCACTTGTTCACCTTTTGGCACGCCGTCAGGGATCCCAAAGGTAATACCGTTTGCTAATAGGGTTTCCAAGCTCCCTGTTTCAACGCTTACACCGTTCGATTCAAGCAACAATTTAACGCCGCTGACATCCCAGAAACGTGTCGTGTTGGTTATGAGTTTATGGTAAGGCGCTTCAATAAATGCGTCGTAATACACCACACGTTCTTCAATATTAAAGGTAGCGTCTTCAAACTCGCCAACTTTAAACCCTTTATAAATAATAGGATCGCCAGGTTTGTAGGCAAATTCGTCGTCACTTTTTAACATAACATGCAGCCCTGGAGTACCAGGAGGCGTAACCGGTGGGCGCTCAAGCGCCGTAAAATGGAGTTGCTCTTTGCCTTTATCATGGGCTGACATAGCAATATAGCTGCCAGACAAGAGGGTGTTGAGCCCTGAAACTTCAGAAAAACTTATACGGGGGGCGACAACCCAAAATTTTGCATTTTCATTGAGTAGATGGGCCGCGCTAGCATCAATTCTGGCCGTGACAAGTACGCCGTTTAAGTCAGGTTTTAGCGTTATCTTTTTGACCTGCCCAATATCTAGGTCACGTACTTTTATCGGTGTTTTGTTCACCTCAATACCTGTTGCCGAATGCAGCTCTATCGTAATAAGAGGGCCCTGATTCTTCCATTGGTAGTACACCATCCAGCCACCAATAACGATAACAAGAATTGGGATAATCCAAATGCGAGAAATGGACGAGGTCGGTTTGACCTTAGCTTCATTAATGTTCGGATCGTTTGTGGTCATGGTAATTGCTTCCACTGCTGCCAAATTAGCCTCGAATCAAACGTCATCGCGGCTATCATTGTTACAAATACAACGGCACAAAAGGCGAGTGCCGCTTGGCCCGGATAAATAGACATGGTGTTCCCCATCTGAATAAGGGATACCAGTACTGCTACAACAAAAACGTCTATCATCGACCAGCGGCCTATCGCCTCAGTGATGCGGTAGTAACGTATACGTAATTGTTTTGAAGTGGTTTTCTCTCGCTGTACGGAAAAATTGAGCCAAGCAAGAATGATAATTTTTGCCACTGGCACTACCACGCTGGCAACTAAAATAATTATCGCTACTGGATACGAGCCCGATTCCCACAACGATATGACACCACCAATAATCGTATTGGGCGTCTCTTGGCCAAAAAATTCAGTATACATAATTGGCAGTACATTAGCAGGAATATATAAGATACAAGCGGTGATCAACAACGCCCACGTACGCTGAATACTCTCTTGCGCTTGTGCTTCACACAGTGGTTTAGGTTGCGGTGGTTGGCCTTGAGACATCCACATGGCGTAGCGTGTGGGATCAAATTGAGATATACAAAGAGCCGTGAACGCTGAAAAGCCAACGAATGCGTAAAATGATAGGCCTATGGAAACGTCGGCCAATTCGGTAATTTTGATAAGGCTAACCAAGGTACCAACAAGAAAAATTTCTGCCATGCTCCACGGTAAGAGGGCTTTCACAAGTTTGTAAAGCCGCGGCAAGTAAAAGGGGCGTCGGTTTTGTATTTGAGCTAACGATAACAATAGCAGGCCGCCGAGTACCATTCCGGGCAGCAGTAACGTCGCTAAGCTGGTTATTATCGCTAGTGATAAATAATCGTTTTCAATGAGTACGGTAATGCCGGTGGGCAAGTCAATACTGTGCTTTTGACCGCTTGCTTTAAATGTCAGAAAGTTAAAAGGTAACGAAAGTAATAAAAATATCAGAGCACTGAAAGTATAAGCGAGCAACTTTTCGCTTGCGCCATCGCGATGAGATATTAGTGTGTGGTTACATACTGGGCACACGGCCCGTTGCCTGTGTGCTAGGGCGGGAATGTGTACCTGAGTATGGCATTGCTCACAAACTATAGATAACGTATTTGATTCAGCCATATGCTTTTGCACGCCACTTTTTGTATGCTCGTTGTATGATAGATAGCAGCCTAGAGGTATAACCCGTTGATTTTTAGAATCAACAGCATAGCTTATTGCAGGCATGTCGGGAAGTATAGCCAGTCGTATTTAGTAGTATAACAACAATAATTGACGATTAAGTGATGGAAATAGCAAACGAAATTCGTAGCGTATATGAAAAAATTAAGAAGCAGGTAAGTCGTTTATTCCTGAAAAGGCGTGTTGGTTTTTTGCGTTTTTGGATGAGTATTACCTTTGCTCAGCGATGTTATTTTTTAGCAACCAGCATGCTTTTGTTGCAAATATTTTTGAACATAGAAAGTAGACTGTTTGAAGCAATAATGTTTGGTTTTGCACTTACGGGCATTGTTAGCGAGACATGGCCCAGGTTCATGACACTTTGGAACAGCTTACCAGGTAAAGCTGTGATTCTGTTTGTATACGCAATCATCGCAAACTTTGCACTCGCCTCTGCAAGTGGGTTAGTGAATAGCATAACTGGCGTATCAGCAAACGCCTTGCCTTACAGTCACAACTTTGCGCTTATTCTAATGGTGCCAAGCTGGTTCTTTGTTACCACCATGTTAGGGCTCGTGGGTGGTATGCTTCTTATTATTTTCTATCTGTTTTTCTTACTGCTATTGAAGCCGTTTGGCGTTGCGCGGTTTTGGCATCCAAAACACTATCGATTTGCTACCTCTACCACATTGGCAAGGCTAGCATGGACACTGGGCGTGGCGCTGCAGCTGGGAGTTTTAGCTGGGCAAGTTGGGCTACTCTCTGAATTTAGTAGTGAAAGTGCTAACCCTTTAATAAGCATAGAAAACGTAACGGAAAATGAGCTTGAAAACGGTGAAGCGCAACTTATTAAGGAACAAGCGGAAGATATTTCTGAGTTAGAAAAGGACTTAACCACGCTACTGACTAACGCAAAACAAAAGAGTGTTGATTACAAAAAGTCACAACGACGCGCCTTAGCCTATTTCATTTATGAGTTTGAAGCTGACTCACTCTCACGCTGTGCTCATCCTGAGGGGACCCGCGTTATAGAGCTTAACGATTACGAAATTTTGCAGATTGAAAAGACAGATGAAGTGGAAGAGGGATTTATTTACACGGTTGAACCTTGTCGCTCTGCTGCAATTGGAATTTCAGTGAGTCCGTAAACTAGCGCTGAGGTAATAACGGTTCAAGAAGTAAAAAAGCCCGCATGTAGCAATCTACATGCGGGCTTTTAAATCTAGCGAACAACTGCTTAGAAGCTAGCGTTGCCTGGTGTACGTGGGAATGGGATCACGTCACGTACGTTTTGCATGCCGGTTACGTATGCTACAAGACGCTCGAAACCAAGACCGAAACCTGAGTGAGGTACGGTGCCGTAGCGGCGAAGGTCGCGGTACCACGCGTAGTCTTCTTTCGATAGGCCCATTTCGTCAAGGCGTGCATCGAAAACGTCTAGGCGTTCTTCACGCTGTGAACCACCGATGATTTCACCGATACCTGGCGCAAGTACATCCATTGCTGCAACTGTCTTACCGTCGTCGTTAATGCGCATGTAGAACGCTTTAATATCTTTCGGGTAGTTTTGCATGATAATTGGCGCACCAACGTGCTCTTCTGCAAGATAGCGCTCGTGCTCAGAAGATAAATCGATACCCCATTCAACAGGGAATTCGAATTCTTTGCCGCAGTTTTGCAGAATTTCGATAGCGTCTGTGTAGTCCATGCGAACAAAGTCAGAGCTTACTAACTTTTCTAAACGCTCAATGGCGTCTTTCTTAATACGCTGAGCAAAGAACGCCATGTCGTCAGGCAGTTCTTCAAGCACGGCCTTACACACATATTTCAGCATGTCTTCAGCAAGCTGTGCTACGTCTTTCAATTCAGCAAACGCTACTTCAGGCTCAATCATCCAAAATTCGGCAAGGTGGCGAGATGTGTTTGAGTTCTCTGCACGGAACGTAGGGCCGAAGGTGTACACCTTAGACATAGCTGTACAGTAAGTTTCAACGTTAAGCTGACCTGATACCGTAAGATAGGTTTCTTTGCCGAAGAAATCTTCTGAATAGTCAACATTACCTTTGTCGTCGCGTGGAAGGTTCATCATATCAAGGGTTGATACGCGGAACATTTCACCTGCACCTTCTGTATCGCTTGCCGTTAGAATAGGCGTAGAGATCCAGAAGTAACCTTTCTCATGGAAAAAGCGATGAATAGCCTGCGACAAACAGTTGCGAACGCGAGTTACCGCGCCGATAACGTTAGTGCGTGGGCGAAGGTGTGCATATTCGCGAAGATACTCAATGCTGTGGCGTTTAGCGGCCATTGGGTAGGTATCAGGGTTTTCTACCCAACCCAAAATGTCAACGTCAGTCGCGTCAATTTCAACGGCTTGGCCTTGGCCCTGAGACTCTTTCACTGTACCGGTAACCGATAATGAGCAGCCTGCTGTTAAGCGCTGGATATCGGCATAATTTGACAGAGAATTTAGCGCAATAACTTGTACAGGATCGAAGCAACTACCGTCGTGTAGTGCAATAAATGATAACCCCGCTTTAGAGTCGCGGCGTGTTCTTACCCAACCCTTTACGGTTACCGATTCGCCAACGGCGTACTTACCTTTAAGTACGTCAACTACGGGCGCATGCGTCATGTTAATTTCTCCGTCTTACTAATTTTATGTTGTTGCTTACTATTGAGTCATTTTCAACAACACAGTGCATTAAACTGTGAATGAAAAAATGCACTAAAATTTGCTTTATGGTCAATGTTTTTGGATTGTCATGCCGATAACTAACTAGCATCTGTAATAACTTTTCGCTTTTCAAAAGGCTTTTCGCAATTCGCTTGACGCCAAATATAAGCAAAATACAGATCGAAACATGACTTGGTGATGTAAAAATAACCAATGAAATACAATCCAATAGCACGCTAGTATACCCAACATAAAGCGGGATGCCAGAGAACAGAGTGACAAATGGGAAATAAAAATGATTCGAACACACCAGTGTCTCAGCAAGCACAAGAACCGAGTGCTACGCAAAGTGACGCTGACCGTTCTAGCGATGCCGAAAATGAGAGAAGTTCTATGACTTACGAGCAACTTGCAGAGCGACGTTCAACGCCCCGTTCTAAAACGCCTTTTTATAAGGTGATGCTTGGGTTAAACATCGTTGGCTGGATTGGCATGGTTGTCGTACTCATACTGTTTCACTATGCGCGCCCTGACTTTATAAGTGGCGTGCAGCAGTACTGGGGAATAAAGGGCGATACCAGTTGGTCTGAAAGTCACTTATCGGCCATGACCATCATGCTGCAGGTATGTTTGATAGTGAGTTTGATTAGCATAATTATGCGTGCCAGAAGAAACCGTCGTCAAAGCGATAGTTTTGGCATAAACCTATTCATTCTATTTGCTATTGCGGCGATAAGCCTAATCACACTGGCTACCACACTGGGCCTGTAAATAGAGAAAGCGCTCTACATGCGGTGCACGACAAAAACATAACTCAAGGAAAAATAACAAAGCTTTGTGAGTAGCGCTTTCGACAAACGGCGTTTATGTCACTTGATGGGTTTGCTGTGAGCTTCCCATCAAGTGAGCGATGCATAATAAGCGTTATTATTTACAAGGCTTGCGGCAATAACTTAAATAAAAGCGGCTTGGATAAGCCAGTACGTATAGGCCGCGTAAGCCAGCACAAATGCTCCACCTTCCAGACGGTTTAAACGCCCTTGGCGCTTAATGCCAATACAGAAAATGAATAGGGCAATGGTTGATGCGAACATCACCATAACGTCGCGGTATAAAAACTCAGAACCTACAGTCATTGGCTGAATGGTGCCTGCAATGCCCACTACTGCCAAGGTGTTGAACATGTTAGATCCGATCACGTTACCAATGGCTAAATCGTGTTCGCCTTTCTTCACCGCCATTAGTGATGATGCAAGTTCTGGTAACGATGTACCAATTGCGATAACCGTCAACCCGATAATAGTATCGCTAACACCAAAGAAAGTGGCGACTTCTACCGCGCCCCATACCAGCATACGCGAGCTTGCAACTAGCAATAAAAGCCCCGCGATCAACCACATTACGTGGGTTTTTACAGTACCTTCGTTGCTATTAATCTCTTCATCGTATTCGTCGGCGAGGGCGTCTTTGTCGCCTTTCATGCCGTGATAAATGCTCCAGGAAAGCAGAAGCACAAACAGACCCAGTAAAGAAAATGCATCGTCTTTCGAGATATTTAAGTCCCACACCTGCCATGCGGCAAAGAAGGTAATGCCAAGTAAAACAGGTAGTTCTTTTTTGATAATTTCTGATTTAACGGCAATTGGACTAATGATTGCGGTAAGGCCAAGGATTAACAGAATATTGGCGATATTCGAGCCATAGGCGTTGCCCAGCGCTATGCCAGAGTTGCCTTGAATAGCTGCAAACACTGAAACGATGATTTCAGGCGCCGACGTACCAAACCCGATAATAAGCATACCGATAAGCAGTGGCGATACACCAAAATGGTTCGCGACCGATGCAGCCCCGCCGACAAACTTCCCTGCACTCCAAAGCAAAACCGGTAATCCGATTAAAATAGCCAAGCTGGCTAATAACATACGTACTCCTTAAACCATTCGTATCTTGTTTGCTCACTTCAATGTATAGGCAAACTCAATAAACAAAAGTCGTTTCAATCTATTCAAATGCACATTAGTTTTTGTTGTCTTAACGATGAAAAAAAGCCGTGCTGATAATGCTATGCAAATGATGAGTAAAGCGTAAACTCAGCGCTACTTTAATCGTGTTTGTAAATTGAACAAACACAGTAATAATTGTAACTGACAACACACTATTTAGAAGCGAATTACATGCACAATACACTGATTGTTACTGATGATGTTACTCCTTTTTGTAACACAGCTTTAACCGTGCTGACTTTTCAAGATTATCTTGCTGAATTTCCAAAGTTGAACGAGCCCAAAACACGCGTTATCAATATTTGTGATACCACGCGTTACTTAAGCGAAGGGTACTATTGTTCACTTTTGGCTCAGGCACGTAATCACTCTGTATTGCCTTCTGTAAATACCATTAACGATTTACGCATGGCGGAAGAGAAAAGTATCGATCGCATCGTCTTCTCTTTGTCGGTATCTCAAGACAATACGGAAATTACTGATGAGCCTATATTAGTACTTTTCGGCGAAGTGAAAGATCAGCGCTTCAAGCGTTTGGCGCGCCAAGCGTTTGAAAAATACCCGTACCCTGTTTTGGTGTTAAGCCCAACAGTTACCGATACGAAAGTGTCGCCTAAAGCCATGGGTAAAGTACAAATTGAAGGCTTTGCAAGCGTACAGGCAAAAGCGTTTAAGGACTTAAACGCCAAGCAACAAGTGCGTTTCATTGAGCAATTGGAAGCACATACCAAAATACAGTGGAAGGCTGGTAAAACGAGCAAACGTACTCGTTGGGATATGGCCATTTTGGTTAACCCAGAAGAGAGCACGCCGCCTAGTGACGAACGCGCCATTAAAAACTTTGTTAAAGCAGCTGAAAAAGTGGGCTTTCGCGCAGATGTGGTGAGTCGCCTGTCGCAAGAAGAATTGGGTCACTATGATGCATTGTTCATTCGTGAAACGACGGCGATTGACCATCATACTTACCGTTTAGCGCGTGCCGCAGAGCGAGAAGGCATTGTGGTTATGGACGACACGCAGTCAATTCTGCGCTGCTGTAACAAAGTGTACTTGCAAGATGCGTTTGCTTATCAGAAAGTGCCAGCGCCGAAAGCGACGTTTGTATCGAGCGCTACTGATGAAGTATGCGAAAAACTCATAGCTGACTTTGGTTTGCCGCTTGTTTTAAAACTGCCAGAAAGCTCGTTTTCCCGCGGCGTGCATAAAGCTGAAAATAAAGAAGCGTTAAAAACGCGCTTAGAACAAATGCTGGCTGAATCGGCACTTGTTTTGGTTCAGGAATATATATTCACTGAATTCGACTGGCGAATTGGTGTATTAGGTGGCAAACCTATTTACGCTTGCCAATACTTTATGGTGCGCAACCATTGGCAGATATACAACCATCAGGGAGACCGATTCTCTTCGGGTGGATTTGCCACAATGCCAACGTTTGAAGTACCTAAGCCAGTACTACAAGCCGCTATCAAGGCCGCTAAAGCGGTGGGTGACGGCTTGTATGGTGTAGACATCAAACAAACCGGGAATGCGGTTTATGTTATTGAAGTGAACGACAACCCTAGTATTGACTCGGGTGTGGAAGATAAATATTTAGGCAAAGAACTGTACGAATTAATTATGCAGGAATTTGCTGACAGGTTGGAGCAAAGAGGGCGATGATTACATCGGCTGAGCGAGTATTTGAAGTGAATAATGCAAGTCCACAGGAAAGCGCAAATCGTGCATATGGCCTAGCTGAGGGCGCATCTAATAATAAATCGACAAATGGTGCCGGTGTGCCTTCTACGCAGTCGAGTGTAGTGCTACGCGTTGCGACATTACACGATCTTGCTTCGCTTCAGCACATTGAGCAAACTTGTTTCACCACCGACAGGCTAAGTAAAAGCCGTTTCAAATTTTACATTGATGCACAGCACGCAGAGCTTATTGTGGCCGAGCGTGAGCCGTCGACTTCAAGTTCGAACCTCGACAAAAATAAGCCGAGTGTAAATATCATTGTTGGCTATGGACTGTTGCTGCTGCGTCGTGGAACGCAGCTCACTCGACTGTATTCTATTGCAGTTTTGCCTGAGGCGAGAGGGCTTGGCGTTGCTGAACAGCTCATAAATAGCTTGGGGGAGCGGGCGCTTTTGCGGGGAAAGCGATTTATGCGCCTAGAAGTGGCAGTAGGTAATGCCGGCGCTATTGCTCTGTATAAAAAATTAGGGTTTAGTCAGTTTGGTATGTATACCGATTACTACGACGATCACACTGACGCATTGCGTATGCAAAAAGTGTTGGTGCCGAGTAAATCAGTTAAGCCAGAGGTTTATCCGTGGTACCAACAAACGACTGATTTTACCTGCGGTCCATCAGCATTAATGATGGCAATGTGTGCATTGAACAATCGCTATGAAATGACTCAAGAAAAAGAACTATCGTTGTGGCGTACTGCGACCACGATATTTATGATGTCAGGTCATGGCGGTTGCCACCCGGTGGGATTAGCGCTCGCCGCGGTAAACGAAGGTTATGCAGCGAAAGTGGTCATCAATCAGGATGTCCCGCTTTTTGTTGATGGCGTTAGAGATACTAACAAGAAAGCGATAGTCGAAAATGTTGAGTCGCAGTTTATGGCAGAGGCACGTAGAAAAGGCATTTCTGTTGAAATCTCTGACTGGCGAGTTGATGTTATCGACCAAACCCTTAAAGCTGGCGGGGCAGTATTGTGCTTAATCAGCACATACGCGTTCGATAAGAAAAAGGTTCCCCATTGGGTTGCGGTGACTAGCTGCGATTCTCATTGCTATTATCTGCACGATCCAGATGCGAGTGAGGGGCAGCCTGTCGAGTATCAACACATTCCGGTTGCCCGCGAAGACTTTCTAAGACTTGCCAGCTATGGCACGCGTAAAGTAAGAACATTGGTACTCCTTAAAAAGAAAAAGTAACACGAATTTTTGCTTAGGCCTGAGGCACGGAGAATGCTTGAGGCCTCATACCATTAGTCCGCAAAGATAAATACCCACTCAGCGAAACTTAAAATAGCCATAACCGTGGCGTGTCATCGCAGGTATTAGTGATGAACTCGTGTAACGTTAACCTTTTTATTTAGCGTTTTAAGTTGTTTTACTAATTGAGAAAGCTCTTTCACCGAACCTGAATAATCAATGTGCTTATTCATTTCCTGGCCCTTCACAGCACTTCTATAAAGCGCCTCGCTTTCAAAACACGCAGTTTGCTCATTAAGCGTGTTCCATTCCGCTTTTAGGTCGCTTGGAATACAGTGGCGTTTTGCAATAATTTTGTCTTTTATTTGCAACACTTTCCCGATTAATAATTGCGCATCTGTTGGCATAATAATATCTCCTGTATAGCTTTTTGTGTTTAAGTTGCTGTTTATCAAAGGTATTAAGTGTTTACTTTGATAGGCGTAGTGTAGATTCAGCAACATCTCAACACACACTCTTAATAAGTGTTGCAGCAAAGATGCCAACTCTTACTAGATGATGACCTAGAACACGCCAAATGTGCCTAAATGCGGAGCGCGACTGTTGAGGCTCACTAAAGCGAGAAGCGAGGAAAAGCTAAAAGGAAAAATAGCGAAGACGGCTAACGGATAGAGAAAAGCCCGAGCGATTTTAGTGCATGGCTTGCATGATGCCTTGAAATCTCAGGCCATGAAATATCAAAGCCATGCAGCTCATTAAGATCTAATGTGTTGGTTCAGTGGGACTGGTAGAAGTGGCTTTTTAAAAAAACAATAAACCCCGTATCAACAAGATAAACCCAAATGCTATTTATAAGCGTAGCGCTTGGGTTTATTTTTAATTTTCTTAACCTGACAATAGCAGAAGTGTGGCGTCCAAATTAACAGATTAAGTAAGATAGCGGTAACAAGGCTGAACACAATTGACGAAGGCGTTAGTGGGACAGAGGGGCTGAAATTATCTAACACGCGCTTCAGCGTACCATATTGAGAAGGCGAGGCCATAAACACAAGCTTTTCGAAGTAATGACCGTGCTCTAGCTTCCTCATGCCTTGCTCTAAAGTGGTGATCTGTGCGAAGCGTGTGGCTTTCATCGAGGCATTCTCTCGCACAACTGGCTCACTGTTTTTCTGTAAGCTTTCAAGCATGGCTTCAACCGAAGAAAAACCATGCTGCTTGGCGAGCGCCGACGAACTAGAAACTTCATCTCTCAGTGCATCATAATAACCATTGAGGTATTGACGATAATGATCCGCCAAGATGGGGACTTGAAGTGTAATGATAAACAAAACTGCAAATACAACTTTATCTAAAACACGTACTATCATTCAAATCTCGCTATAAACACTCTGCATTAATGATCTAATTAGTGACCCGCTTTAAAGTTGAATGTTCACTCTATAGCAAAACTAACATCAACCCTCGGGCCATCTGACGTCAACTGGTCGTTCAAAACTCATATTTCACCCAAGAAGGAGATAGTTAGCGTAACAATCTCACACACTATTTCAAGGCGGTGTAAATTGCGTGGGTTAGCTTACTTAACTGCTCGGAAGATATAATGTAAGGAGGCATAATGTATACCAATTTCCCGAATGGCCGTATCCACACGCCATGTTTCACAAAATGGCGTTGAATTTCGGCAACATTGACGGGATTTACCGTCTCGACTACCCCTATAGCACCTAACACCCGTACGTCAGCGACTCGCGGCAAGTCTGCACATATTGCCAATTCGGTTTGTAATTGTTTCTCAATGACAGGAATTTGTTGCTGCCAATGATTTTCGTTAATGAGCGACAGACTAGCATTAGCCACTGCACAGGCTAACGGGTTGCCCATGTATGTGGGGCCGTGCATGAATACGCCGGGCTCCCCTTGGCAAACTCCTAAAGCCACATCTTCGGTACACAATGTTGCGGCAAGGGTCATGTAACCACCGGTGATCGCTTTACCTAAACACATGATGTCAGGTGAAATGCCCGCATGCTCACAAGCGAAGAGCTTACCTGTGCGGCCGAAGCCAGTTGCAATTTCATCGCAAATTAAAAGAACGTCGTAGGTATCGCAAAGCTGTCGGCAGCGCTTTAAGTATTCGGGGTGATAAATACGCATGCCGCCTGCGCCTTGAACAACAGGTTCTAGGATTAGGGCAGCCATAGTATGATGGTGTTTCTCGAAAATCTCTTCAAGCGGAAGAATGTCATCTTCGCTAAACGTTTGGCCAAAGCGAGTTTGAGGGGCGGGCGCAAAAATCTGCTTGCTTAGTACACCCTCAAATAAACTATGCATGCCGTTAACGGGATCGCACACGCTCATTGCGGCAAAGGTGTCGCCATGGTAGCCATTGCGCGGCGCGACAATGCGTGACTTCTCTGAGCGCCCTTGACACGCCCAATACTGAATCGCCATCTTTATCGCAACTTCAACAGACACTGAGCCAGAGTCTGCTAAAAATACACGCTCTAAACCTGCCGGCACCATGTTCAGCAACGATTTACACAAATCTACCGCCGGCTGGTGGGTAATACCGCCAAACATAACGTGAGAAAATGCGTCAATTTGCTTGTGCGCAGCATCGTTGAGCACAGGATGGTTGTAGCCGTGAATAGCTGCCCACCAGCTAGACATGCCATCTACTAGCACTTCACTTGTGGCCAAGGTAAGTTCAGCGCCTTTTGCACCAACTACTTCATAGCAGGGAAGGGGATTAACCGCCGAGGTATAGGGGTGCCAAATGTGTTGTTTATCAAATTCTATATTGTTCACAAAATAACCATTGGTAAAGGTTTTAAATTGGTCAGAGTTGACAACTCGATATTGGGGCATAGACTAAGCCAGCAATAATAATTAGTAAAGGACAGTCAATGACGCTGGCTAGTGCGCCTTCTGCGCAAACGACAACTATTCGAAACGATTGGACCAAAGCCGAAGTCGAAGCTTTGTTTGCCATGCCATTTAACGATTTACTGTTTAATGCCCAAGTGGTGCATAGACAGCATTTTAATCCGAATGAAGTGCAGGTCAGCACGCTTTTGTCGATTAAAACCGGTGCTTGCCCTGAAGACTGTAAGTACTGCCCGCAAAGTGCTCGGTATGATACGGGCCTTGAAAAAGAACGATTACTGGAAATTGAAAAAGTCATCCAGCGTGCGAAAGAAGCAAAGCAAGTGGGCTCAACCCGTTTTTGTATGGGGGCTGCTTGGCGAAATCCACGCGACAGAGACATGCCTTACATTTTAAAAATGGTTGAAGAGGTGAAAAGCTTAGGCTTAGAAACCTGTATGACGTTGGGTATGTTAACCCGCGATCAAGCTGTGGCCTTAAAGCAAGCGGGCCTTGATTATTATAATCACAACCTTGATACCTCTCCGGAATACTACGGCGATATTATCACGACCCGTACTTACCAAGACCGATTGAATACGTTAGAGAACGTGCGTGCTGCAGGTATGAATGTTTGCTCTGGGGGAATTGTTGGCATGGGAGAAACGGTGAGCGATCGCGCTAGTATGTTAGTACAATTAGCAAACCTTCCTGAGCAGCCTCAAAGTGTACCTATTAACATGTTGGTTAAAGTAAAAGGTACGCCACTCGATAGTGTAGAAGACTTGGACTATTTTGAGTTTATCCGCACTATTGCCGTTGCTCGTATTATGATGCCTAAGTCACATGTGCGCTTGTCGGCAGGCCGCGAAGCAATGAACGAACAAATGCAGGCGCTTTGTTTTATGGCAGGCGCGAACTCTATTTTCTATGGCTGCAAGCTGTTAACCACGTCAAATCCAGATACCCATGAAGATGTAATGCTGTTCAAAAAGCTTGGTATTAATACTGAGCGTACAAGGGATTACTCAGACGAAGCACATCAACAAGTGTTAGAAGAAGAAATTGCCCAGCAACAAGAACAAGCCGACGACAGTAACGACTTGTTTATTGATGCAACCAAGCCTAAGGTAGCGCCAAAGAAACAGCATTTAACGGAGGCGTAATGGCCTTTCACTGGTTAGACGATTCGCTGAGCGCGCGTGCCGAGCAAGGCTTGCTGCGCCAGCGCCACTGCCAACAATACGAAAAAGACAGCATTATTTGTATTAACGGTGAGCACTACCTTAATTTTTCAAGCAATGACTACCTAGGCATGCGCCAGCATGAGGGTGTATTGCAAAGTTGGGTTGAGGGGCTAGCGCAATTTGGAGGTGGCAGTGGTGCATCGCCTTTGGTAACTGGGCACACACAGGCTCATTTGGCGCTAGAAGCCTACATTGCCGATGGGTTAAACCGAGAAGCTGCGCTGTTGTTTAACTCTGGCTTTGCCGCCAATCAGGCACTGTGCATGGCACTTTTTCCTCAAATGTCTCACCCTAATAAAAGCGCGACTGCGGGTCATATTATTGCCGACAAGCTCATGCACGCTTCGTTTTTAGAGGGTGCGCAATGTGTATCTGATAGCGCCAAGCTTCGCCGTTTCAAGCATAACGATCTAAGTCATTTAGAGAGCCTGCTATCGAGCGTTTGTCAAAGTCAGGTGCCCGATGCGGTTGGTAATTCTGATGCAAACCAGCAAGACGTTCTGATTGCCAGTGAAGGTGTGTTTAGTATGGACGGTGACGTAGCGCCTTGCGAAGGTATCGCTGAACTGGCCGCTAAATATAATGCATGGTTCATGTTAGACGATGCACACGGTATGGGTGTATTGGGTGAAAACGGCTTTGGCACAGCAGAAGCACTAAACTTAAGCCAGCAACAAGCGCCTATTGTTATGGGAACATTTGGCAAAGCAGTGGGCACGGCCGGCGCCTTTATTGCGGGAAGCCAAACCCTAATTGATTATCTGGTGAATTTTTCTAAACATTATGTGTATTCCACTGCGATGCCGCCAGCACAAGCGGTCGCGACGTTGTACTCTCTCACTCATATCGCCAGTGATACTGCCCGCCGTGAGACGCTACAAACCAATATCACCTATTTCAGAGAGTCGTTTCAAAAACGTTTTGGACAGACACTCAATTCAAGCGAGAAAGACAAAGCACTGATTGAAATCACTTTGGGGCAATCGCAAAGCGCGATTCAGCCTATTATCGTTGGTAGCCCAGAACGTGCAATTGCACTAAGTGACGGGCTAAAACAGCGCGGCATTTGGGCAACGGCTATCAGGCAGCCTACTGTACCGAAAAACCAAGACAGGCTGCGCATAACGCTTACGTCAAATCATACATCACAAGATATTGACGTATTGCTTGATGCGCTAGAACTTTCACTTAATAACTTTCTGTTAAGTGAGACTTCAGTAGAAAAAGAATCAGACAGCGCTGTGAATACTCCTGACTCTGTAAGTAAAAAAGAGATGTAACGATGTCACTAAGTCCCGCGATAAAAGCTGCTATGTCGGCAGAATCGAGAAGTCTCTTCGACGGTAAGCTGTCGTGTGACGCGGCGCAGGCGGCTTTTAAGGCAAACGGGGCTTTTTCGTCCGAGACATCTTTTGATTCTGAGAGAGCGACTAACGCTAAAGGGACTCTCACAGTTAACACTGCTTACCCTTCTGATTGCTCTTCCAAAGCTGCGGCACATTTGAATGCTGAGGAAAACGCTAAGACTGAGAGCTATATTACAGCTGAAGGCTATGTTACAGCTGAAGGCTCTATAACAACTAAAGGCGCTGCAAAAGCTGAACGCGATGATACTGCTTCAGCAATTAACGAGCAGGACGTTGCTCATCGTTTTTCAAAAGCGGCTGCGCAGTACAACAGTATTGCGGGTGTTCAGCGCATTATTGCCAAGCAGGCATTAGCGAACTTACCGATAGACCTACAGGGTACGGCTCTTGATATCGGCTGTGGTACTGGCATTCATACCCAAACGCTTGCAAATAAAGGTGCAGCTGCAACTGGCGTAGACATTGCCGAGGGCATGTTGGCGCAGGCCAGAAAAATGTACTCTGACCCCATTTTCGTAGAAGGTAGTGCTGTTGATTTACCTTTCTCTGATAACCAATTTTCAACCGTATTTTCATCTATGGCGCTTCAGTGGGTTAGTGATACTGGGCTTGTTGCTAATGAGATAGCGCGAGTACTTAAAAAAAGTGGTATTGCCGAGCTGGCGATTATGGTGGCGGGTTCATTTAGTGAGCTTAAAACGGCGCGCAAAGTAGCGCAGCTTCCACAGGCCGAAACCTATATGCCAACAACCGCACAATGGGTAAATGGCTTCAAGCAATCAGGCCTCTCTTTGCAACGGGTGATTACTAAGGACTATGTCGATACACACGGCGATATTATGTCGCTACTGCGCTCTGTGAAGGGGGTTGGGGCAGGTGAAACCGGTCAAAGACAACCGCAGCTTACCCGTCGAGATATTAAAAAATTAGCCATGGCTTACAACAATATGAGCGGTGTAGAAAGTAAGTTACCGCTTACCTACCGCGTAAGTCATTTTAGATTGGAAAAACGATGAAGCAGTATTTCATTGCCGGTACCGACACCGAAGTAGGTAAAACCTATGTGACCTGCCAACTACTACAAGCTGCGCAAAAATCCTCGTTAAGCGCCATCGGCTACAAGCCTATTGCAGCCGGATGCGAACAGATAAACGGCGAGTGGGTTAACGAAGATGCGCTAAATATTCAGAAAGCGTGCTCCAAAATACGCGCAAACAAAGCCATTAAAATTACAGACAATAACGAGCTAAAAAGCGCAAATGAAAACAACGAAGAAAGTGGGCAGACACTTCCTTTGCATCAAATAAACCCAATTGCACTAAAGCCGGCTATTGCACCACATATTGCTGCCCTTGAAGAAGGTGTTGCGTTAACGTTTGACGAGATTGCAAAAGGGCTTGACGCACTGCACGCCTATCAACCAGATCTTCTGTTAATGGAAGGTGCAGGTGGGTGGCGTTTACCGCTAACGGTAGGTGATGAGTATACGCCCACTTACTATCTTTCTGATGTCGTGAAAACACTCAAAATGGATGTGATTTTAGTTGTAGGCATGCGTTTGGGGTGCTTAAATCATGCGCTATTAACCGCAGAAGCAATTCGTGCAGATGGACTTACCATTAAAGGATGGGTTGCGAACGACATCACAGGTAACATGACGCGATACCAAGAAAATCTTCATTCTCTTAAAGCCATGTTACCCGAGTCGCTACTGGCAGAAATTCCCTACCAGGTAGCGCCTAGCGATGAGGCGCTATTCGCCGCTATCAAGCAAATAAGTTAAATCATCACCTGAATGAATTGGCGTTTTTTCTTCACCTAGAAAGATAAAGCCGTCTTTTTCACCCACTAGGGTAAGTTGATTATGAGTAAGGCGCAGCGCTGTGCCCTCGCGAATAGCAACTACTGGCGTGGTTGGATTAAGCGTGGTGAATTCTGCCAAACGTTGGTCGCGGGTTTCGCCATTGTGGCCCGGCGGCTGATAATCGGTGTAATGCGGGTTTAACTGAAACGGCACGATATCTAGTGCATCAAAACTCGGCGGCTCGATAATGGGCATGTCGTTAGTGGTTCTAATTGATTGACCACAAATATTCGAACCTGCACTCCAGCCAATATAAGGCGTGCAATCGGCGATGGCGTGCTTTATTGGCACAATAAGCGCGTTTGCATAAAGGGTAGAAAGCAGGTGAAAGGTGTTTCCACCGCCTACAACAATGGCTTGGCCGTTTTTCTTTGCGTTATTTACAGCGGCAACCGGATCTTCAACGGAATGTAGCCCGGTAACCTTGCACTCTGGCAGTGCGGTAGCAACGGCGTCTACATAGCTGTCGTACGTTTGAGTGACGGCGGCATAAGGAACAAATAGAAGGTCGCGAATTTCGCCTAAGTGTGCAAAAATAAGCGCTCTAGCGTGCTCTAAGTAAGCCTCGTCGCCTTGACGTGAGCTACTTAGCATAAGTACATGTGCGGTCATACTAACTCCACAATTTTTCTGACGGCGTATCATACGTGAAACTAGGCATAAAGTTTAGTCGCGCTCCGTCACTGCGTTGAAATAGGATTTTGAATGAAACAATCTATATCGGTGTTGTTCGTGTGTTTGGGTAATATTTGTCGTTCTCCAACCGCAGAAGCCGTGTTCAAACACAAGGCTGCACAAGCCGGATTAAATATTGAAATTGACTCAGCGGGAACCCACGGCTATCACATTGGTAACCCGCCCGATAAGCGTTCGCAAGCCGCAGGCGTGGAACGAGGCTACAGTTTCAAAGGGCTAAAATGCCGACGTGTGGATGAAAGCGACTTTGAACGATTTGATTTCATTCTTGCCATGGATAACAGCAACCTAGCTAATTTGCACGGTATGTCGCCAAGCCAATATCACGATAAAATTAAGCTGTTTCTTGATTTTGCAAATGTAGACGATAAGGAAGTACCTGACCCATATTATGGTGGCAAGCGCGGCTTTGAGCTGGTGTTAGATCTTATCGAAGAAGCGTCGGACGGTTTGATTACGCATATTAAGCAAACCCAACAACAATAAATGTAAGTCATATTGATACACCATCTCGAGAGCCCCCGTTGAGAACCCATATTGACAATGACAGGAACTAAACGCACCGCCGTCACTTTGGTTGTAATAACAGTACTTTTGTCACTCGTCATAGGTGTGGTAGGTATTGTTAGCGTGACAGGGCTGTCTGATATGGCGGCTGAACTAAAACAGCATATTATTGTTCAGCTTCAAATACCGCTTATTCTTACTGCGTGTTTAGTAGGGGCGGCACTGTCTACAAGTGGCGCTACCTTGCAGGTAGTGCTGCGAAATCCTTTGGCAGACCCAGGGATTATTGGCATTACGAGTGGCGCAAGCTTGGTTGCTGCGCTTTTGCTACTGCTAACCCCACAATGGGCTACAGCGTACCTACACTATTTGCTGCCTTTGGGATGTTTTATTGGTGCGTTGTTATCTACATTTATTATCTACCGCTTAGCAAGAAAACTATTGGGCTCCTCTACGGCAGTTATTCTTGCAGGCATTGCCATCTCTACCCTTAGCGGCGCCGTTATAGCGTGGCTTTACATGTTCAGTGACGCTAATGCTCTTCGCAATCTTACTTTCTGGTTAATGGGCAGCTTGTATCAAACTAATTGGTTAATTTTGTCAGTAGGCGGCCCGTTAATCGCTGTTGCTGTCGCATTACAGCTTTATTTCGCTGGCGATTTAAACAAGCTCTATGCCGGTGAACTTGCAGCAAAAAGTAGCGGTGTGGATGTGGAAAAACTTACTGAACGATCACTCATTGCCTGCGCTATTGCTGTAGGTACTGCGGTGTCTATGGCAGGCTCTATTGCTTTTGTTGGCTTGTTAGTACCGCACATCTTACGTTTGATCATCGGGCATAATAATCGCTATTTGTTGCCGTTAAGTGCATTGAGTGGTGCAAGTCTGCTGATGCTGGTTGCGTTAAGCTCTGAAATGACCCGTGCCATTACGCTTCCGGTGTCTATGGTAACAGCTACGTTAGGCGGTCCATTATTAATTTGGGCATTAGCTAAAGGTCAAATAAAAGGGTAGTGGAGGGGAAATGAAATGACGACACACAATTTTAGAACCAAGCAACGCCCTGATTCTGGCATTAATGAACAAATAGATGAACGAATAGATGCTAGTGAGCAAGACGCCATAATTACTAACCCTAAGCAAAACGTTAGCGTTAAAGATGACGTTGCTGATAGCAATAGCCCAGCGAATAGCCATAACCTAGCAGATAGTCATACCGTTTTAAGCTTACAGAATGTAAAAGTAGCATCGCGACTCTCGGTGGAAGGTTTACGTGCAAAAAAAGGCGAGTGCGTTCACATTATAGGGCCAAATGGGGCAGGGAAATCAACACTATTGCTTACTCTTGCGGGCCTTATTGACGCTGATGAGGGCACCGTCATGCTGCTAGGTAAACCAATGAACGATTGGTCGCTGGCAACCCTTGCCAGTGTGCGCACCTTTTTAGCACAACAAAGCGAAAGTGGTTTTCATTTGTCGGTAAAGGAGTACCTAAGCTTTTATGCACCAGCACAGGAAGATTTACTCATTCCATCTGTTTTGGAAAAAGCCCTTGAAGTCTCGGGTTTCTTAAACAAAATTCTCACTCAACTTTCTGGCGGTGAGCGTCAGCGAGTAGAAATTTGTCGTTCGCTTTTGCAAATATGGCCGCAGTTAGAGCGTGGAGAGGGTGTAGCGTTTTTAGATGAGCCATTGCAAGGGCTTGATATAAGGCATCAATATGCGCTGGCTAGTTTAGTAAAATTCCTTTGTAATAAAGGTAACACCATACTAATGACGTCTCACGATATCGCGCTTAGTGCCAACTATTGTGATAGTTTATGGCTTATGCAAAAAGGTTGCATGGTGGCGTTCGGCAAGTCACATGAGGTGGCCACGCAAACAAACTTAGAATGTGTGTTTGAATGCCATTTTGCTATAAGCAAGCACGATAACTTTCTAGAAATTCAAGTTTGCGCACCTATTTCCCTAGAATAAATGTGGTAAAGTGCCCCCAGCATTTTTTTAGATTCACATTTTCACATTAGACTGATTAGAAAAAAGCGCTACAGACGCACTGTTAAGCGCGTTACAGTCTTTTTATTCGAAGCATCTAGCTTCAATAAATATTTTCAGTAAAACGTTTGCCCTACGTTTTTTATTCAGGAGAACACCGTTGAGTAATTGGCAAGTAGACAGTTGGAGAAATAAACCTATTCTTCAGCAACCAGAGTACGACGACAAAGTACGTTTAAAAGAAGTAGAGCAAACATTAAGTTCTTATCCACCGCTTGTATTTGCTGCTGAAGCCCGTGAGCTTAGACGCCAGCTAGGTGAAGTCAGCTTGGGTAAAGGCTTTCTTTTACAAGGCGGCGACTGTGCTGAGTCGTTTGACGAATTTAATGCGCCTAAAATTCGCGATACCTTTAAAGTTATTCTTCAAATGGCCATTGTGCTTACCTTTGCTGGTCGTTGTCCGGTAACCAAGGTTGCCCGTATGGCAGGCCAGTACGCCAAGCCGCGCTCATCAGATTTCGAAACCCGCGATGGCGTGACCTTGCCAAGCTATCGTGGTGATATCATCAACAACTTCGAATTTACCGAAGCGGCCCGTCGACCAGATCCTGACCGTTTGTTGGAAGCCTACCATCGCAGTGCGTCAACACTGAATTTACTTCGCGCGTTCGCACAAGGTGGTTTGGCCGACCTTCACGAAGTTAACCGCTGGAACATGGCGTTCGTTGAAAACAATCCGCTTAAAGAGCGTTATTCTGATATGGCCAACCGTATTCAAGACACCCTTGAGTTTATGGATGTTATTGGTATTAACGCACAAACCAGTTCTACTCTGCACGAGACCTCACTGTTCACGTCGCACGAAGCATTGCTGTTGAACTATGAGCAGGCGCTAACACGTATTGATACCCTTACCGGTAAGCCTTACGATTGTTCGGCTCACATGGTGTGGATTGGCGAGCGTACCCGTCAACTTGACCATGCGCACGTTGAGTTTTTCCGTGGCATTCACAATCCAATTGGTGTGAAAGTGGGGCCAAGCATGCAAGAAGACGAGCTTATTCGTTTAATTGATGCGCTTAACCCGCTAAACGACCCAGGACGCCTGACCCTGATTACGCGCATGGGCGCCGATAACCTGGCAGATAACTTGCCGCGCTTATTGCGTAAAGTTAAAGCTGAAGGCAGACACGTTGTGTGGAGTTCTGACCCGATGCATGGCAACACGTTCTCGGCATCTAGCGGCTATAAAACCCGTAACTTCGATGCAATTTTGAAAGAAATTAAGCAGTTCTTCCAAGCTCACGAAGCAGAAGGTACTCACGCAGGTGGTATTCACCTTGAAATGACCGGTCAGCACGTAACGGAGTGTACTGGCGGTGCTTATGAAATTAGCGATGAAGACTTAGCGCAAGCCTACAAAACGCAATGCGATCCACGCTTAAATGCAGACCAAGTACTTGAAATGGCATTCTTGGTGGCTGATCATTTGCGTAATGCGTAATGCGTAATGCGTAATGCGTAATGCGTAATGCGTAATGCTCAAAGTAGCCATTATCGCATTGGCAATTTAGAAAAACGGCATCATTGAGATGCCGTTTTTTCGTTTTATACAAAAGCCAGTTGTTAGAGCTTACACTCTTCAAAATATTTACTCTTTAAGCTCTTGATGTGATTTTTCTCTCAACAGTAATGGCTAACAGCATAAACTGATAGCCGAACACCGAAAACAAAACATCAAAGCTATCAAATGTTCGCTCTTCCATCCCAAGCTGCATAAGCTCATATCCTATAACGCCTAATGCGCAAAAGAGCGCGGTAAGTTTTTTATTGCCATTCGTTACAGCGAAAGCAAAAGAACAGGTTATGGGAACCGCCAAAAAGTTGGGTGCAGCGTTGAGTATCAAACTACCATTATTAGTTCTCAGCTCCATCGTATGTAGATAGGTAAAGTAGCTACATAGTGCGAGACCGCCATAATAAACAACATTAAAAAGCCATTTACCAATCGCTTTGGACTTTACATAATGGCCAAAAAAAGAAACGAGCACGTTTGTCACGACTTACCAAGTATACGTCTGTTCCAATAGTTTATGCTCGACCTCGCTGAGGCGATACTGTTTTCAATATAATTGTCGATCCCTTGCTTCCCACCTATGCTGTCATACACGTACGAACCTAATACTCCAAACCCCACACCAATTAGGTAGTTCCCACCGCTTACTTGCTTTACTTCATGGTTAGTTAGTTCTTTCATTGTTACATTCCTTATATATTGCTTTGTTTGGTTGAGTTTCCAAGCAACGTTACATATCGTCGCAAGTGAAACTTATCAGTGGGGAAGGGGAAATTCTCCTGTATCCAGGGCTAGTTTTTATTATCTGTACAACTGATAGAAGCCGCAGGTTGTCTTAATAGAATGGGAAGGCATTTAGTTGTTAAGCTTCTGAATAAAGGGGGCTAGGTTCATCAGTTCTCTCGTTAGTTCATTAGACTTTTACCTAAATTTTACGCGTATATTTGAGGTTAGGTTGATATGCTTATTGTGTTGAAGTAAACACGATTGATCTATGACCCAATTTAAATACGGTTTCTATACGCTTTTTATTATGGCTGCGGCTATTTTAGGGTGTTTAGCACTTAGTAACTGGTTACTGCCGCTTGGCGGTATTCTGCTCATTCTACAGCTTGCGTGTGCCATTGTGGCGTTAACGACCTCAAGGTTTTACGGCTTGCTTGCAGGGGTAGCCGGAGCACTGAGCTTTAATTATTTTTTCACCGAGCCTTTGCACTCATTTCAAATTGCAGAAGTTGAAGACAGCATAAATTTTGTCGTTTTCATCATTGTAGCCATCCTCATTAGCGAGCTTGCTGTCTACGTCAATTCTCAGCAACATGCACTACAGGTTGTTAAAACACAATCTAGTGTCCTGCGATCTGTTTCCCACGATTTGCGTACGCCGCTCTCTACCATTATCGGTTCTGTTGAAACCTATATGACATATCAAGACAAGCTTGATGACATTGAGAGACAGGCACTGTTAAAAGGGGTTCACGATGAAGGTAAACGCCTTTATGGTTACGTTGAGAACCTGCTTCAAGCCACACGAATTGAGCATAACGCGTTAGCGCTAAATTTAACCCATGTAAACCTGAATGCCTTTTTAGCTAACCTTGAAAGTCGTATTAACAGTGGTCGACTAAAAGTGATCAACAACAGTAACAGTCACGGTATAACTGTGTCTGAATCACTGTTTGAACAAGCTTTATTTAACGTAATTGATAATGCCCTTAAATTCAGCGATGACAGTGTATTGCTGATGGTTAGCCACTCTGATGGAGAGTTTAAGTTTCAAATAGCTGATAAAGGCGAAGGGATCAGCGATGAACAGCTACAAGCGCCAATACAGCTTTTTCAAACCAGTCGTCGCAGCGATAGTGGAAAAGGCGGCATTGGCTTAGGGCTATGCGTAGCAGCAGGCATAGTTCACGCCCATGGTGGTGCTATCAAGCTGTCGAATACCACACCAGGCCTTTTCGTCAGTATTACAATTCCAAAAAGGGATTAGCGCAATGAGCCACACCATTCTACTTGTTGAAGATGATGCGAATATTCGTCAGATGCTGAGCATTGCGCTAGGTGCAGAAGGCTACCTTTGTGTTGAAGCTGCTTCGGTTCGAGAAGCCTTGTCATTGTTTAATCAGCACCGTCCTGACCTTGTCATACTCGATTTAGGGTTACCTGATGGTGAGGGGAGTGAAGTACTTAAACGCATTAGAGAATCCAGTCGCCTGCCAGTGCTCGTATTGTCTGCAAGAGATCAGGAGTTAGACAAGGTCGACCTGTTGTCCCGGGGTGCCAATGACTATGTTAGCAAGCCTTTTGGGATCAGAGAGCTTGTCACCCGAGTGAAAGTACTGCTTAGAGACTTCAATCCTGTGGTTGAGCCCACAACGCTAACACGACAGATTGGCAAGATAGCATTGGATATTACCGAGCGACGGCTGCTCGTTGAAGGCGAAGTTATCGCGCTGGCCCCAAAAGAAGTTCAGCTTCTTGACGAGCTTACAAAACAGCCTAGGGCGTTTATTAGTCAGCAGGAATTGTTGAGAAGAATATGGGGGCTACATCACAGTGAAGACACCCACTACATCCGCGTTCTTGTAAGACAGCTTAGAAAGAAGATAGATCCGTTCGAGAAAGATTTAATAGAGACAATGCCTAAACAAGGCTACCGAATAGCGGTTGATAAACCGGAGGCTAATTAATGTCGCACTTTAGTGTAATTGGGCTTGGCAAGTTTGGCTTAACGGCCAGTTTAGAGTTAATTCATATGGGACACACCGTTACAGGAATTGACCAAAGTGAAAAGCTGGTTGAACAGTATGCAGGTGAGTTTACACAGTGCGTTGTGTGTGATGCCAGTGATGAGCGTGCACTCAAGGAATTAAACTTGTGTCAGAGCGAAGCCGTGCTTGTTGCTATTGGCGAGGATATGCAAGCTAGCTTACTGTGTACGTTAGCACTAAAAAACTTGGGCGTAGCCAATATTTGGGTGAAAGCTAATAGCTCTGCTCACCACGCTATTTTATCCAAGCTGGGTGTGTCGAAAATTATTCATCCTGAAGAAGAGATGGGAGCAAGAGTGGCGCAAGCGCTTAACTACCCAATGGTGAATGACTACTTGGGTATAGGGCACGGCGTTTATATCGTTGATGTCATTTTGTCTGATCACTTTTCTTCACAGCGCTTAAAAGACGTGCTGTCCGTCGGTAAGGGGCAAGTCTCTTGTTTGTTAGTTAAGCGAGGTCACCAGCTATATCATAATCCATCGTTAGACTTTGAAGTCACTTCGAAAGATACCGTTATTCTCTGCGGCCATAGAGAGAACCTTGTTAAAATAGCGCCTAGGCTAGCACAATGAACAGATGGGATCCTGGCTATAGACCGATAGAGCGCTCGCCTAAAGGTATTAATAAAATTCAGGTAGGACCGCCTCTTATTCTCTCTCTAAGCTTTGTTGCGGTGATCTTCTTAGGCACTGTTATCCTAAAATTACCAATGATGACTCATGAGCCCATCTCGTGGATCCAAAGCCTATTTACTTCCACATCGGCGGTGACAGTAACGGGTCTTGTGGTAGTCGATACCGGATCTGTTTTTACAACTGCTGGACAAGCGGTGATTGCGGTTTTAATTCAGCTGGGGGGCTTAGGGTTGATGACGTTTGCCATCGTCACGCTCATTGCCTTAGGAAGTAAAATAAGTTTCTTGCAGCAATCGGCAGTGAAGGAGGCGTTTAATCAAACAGATTTATCAACGCTTGTGTCTACAGCAAAGTCGGTACTGATTTTTGCCTTCTTCGTTGAGTTAGTGGGTTTTTGTATTCTGTCGGCCTACTGGATGCAGGAAAAAGGAGTAAGTGAAGCGTTATTTCACGCGTTTTTTTACACCATCTCTGCGTTCAACAACGCAGGGTTTGCACTAAGTGGTGATAGTCTTTCCGCCTATGTGGGAGACCCGGTTATCAACATCACTATTTCTGCATTATTTATTATTGGTGGTCTCGGGTTTTCCGTTTGGATAGAGCTTCATAAAAAGCGCAGATGGCAACGCATCTCTGTGTATGCTAAGACAATGATATTGGGTACGCTAATTGTCAATGTAACCGCCTTTTTGCTTATCTTTGTTATTGAAAGTGATAATCCTGCAACCTTGGCGAACCTCGATACTCAAAGCGCATTATGGGCATCATGGTTTCAAGCCGTTACTCCAAGAACAGCCGGCTTTAATACGCTGGATATCGCGTCGTTAGAAGATCCAACAACAGCATTAATGTTGTTGCTAATGTTTATCGGCGGGGGGTCAATGAGTACCGCAAGCGGTATAAAACTGATGACTTTCATCGTTTTGATCATTGCCGCATACAACTATATTCAGCGGGGAGCTGCGCCACGACTCTTTGGCAGAACAATTTCAAATGACACTATCAGCAAAGCGCTAGCGCTTACGATGATTTCCATAGGTATTACGTGGATAGCTATTTTTCTTTTATTAATGTCAGAAAAAGCTGACTTTTTGGATATCGTTTTCGAAGCGGTTTCTGCTCTTGGGACCGTGGGTCTTTCCAGAGGGTTAACTGGCGAGCTGTCAAACAGTGGTGAGTGGATCATTATCTTACTGATGTACGCGGGTAGATTAGGGCCTTTAACATTGGCTTATTTTATTGCCAGCCCTCGAATAAGCCGCATTAAATACCCAGAAGCTAAGCTAGCAATTGGTTAACCTGCAAAAATAGCGGCTCGTTCATCTTCACTTAAAATACCGACGAAGATGGTTTCTCTTCTTAAGTTGGCTGTGCGCTCGTCGTCAGCCAAAAGAAGCGCCTTAAATATGTCTGGTTGATGGCGAGCCTCAATTATTCCTTTCCAAAGGAGGTAGCTTCCATAGCGCATCATTTTGTTGTGATAACGGGTTTCTAATGTTTTTTCGACTTCTTCGAATAGTTCTGGTTGCAACATCATTTTGTCGGCAATGGCATTATGTATTTTTTTGATGCGTTTGTTTACGTCACTTCGACGTTGCTTTCTGGGTCTTGCTAACATAAATCATCGTGTGGTTAGTGTTTACTCATTTTGCCACTAGGGGACGCTGAGTCCCCTTGTGATTGCTAGTCGTCATTTAATAGCGGTTCTACAACAGACTCTAAGCCGTTTAGCTTAATTTCATACATTAAAGCGAGCTGTTCACCAAGCTTGTTTTCTGGAAAGCCTTGCTTGTGAAACCAGACCAAATAGGGTTCAGGTAAATGAAATAGGCGTCTTCCAGCGTATTTGCCAAAGGGCATCACTTGGTTAATAGCGGCTTTGATAAGCGTTGGGTCCATTCACTGATTACCTTTTGTCTTGGGATTTTCGTTGAGGTCTTCATCTTCACGTTGTTGTGCTTGCCATAGTGCTGCGTATTCACCAGCTTGATCAAGCAAATAAGTGTGTGTCCCTTCCTCTACAATGGTACCGTTTTTAAGTACAAGGATCTTGTCGGCATCAACAATTGTGGACAGTCTATGGGCGATGACTAAGCTGGTGTGTCCCTTAGCAGCGTCGCGAAGGGCCGCTAATATCGCACGTTCTGACGTGCTGTCTAACGAGCTGGTGGCTTCATCAAAAATCATGATTGGCGCACCTTTAAGTAAGGCCCTTGCGATAGAAACGCGCTGCTTTTCGCCACCAGAAAGTTTTAGGCCTCGCTCACCTACCGTTGTGTCTAGCTTTTCAGGTAGGCTTTCTACAAATGCTTCAAGATGCGCGAGTTTGATAACTTGTTTAATGTCTTCATCGCTGGCGTCAGGGTTACCGTAGCGAATGTTCTCCAGCAAGGTAGTGTTAAACAGCACCGTATCCTGAGGGACAATACCGATATGTGAACGCAGACTTTGTTGCGTAACCGATGCGATGTCTTTTCCATTTATCGTGATGTCGCCCTGTTGAGGCTCATAAAACCGAAAGAGTAGTTTCATCAGCGTTGATTTTCCCGCGCCGCTTTCACCTACCACCGCTACTTTTGAGCCTGGCGGTACATCAAAGCTTAAGCCGTTAAGTATCTGTCGATTATCAGTGTATGCAAAATGAACATTGTTAAATCGCAGTGCGGGGTTCGTACAGGTTAATTCTGTAGCGTCGAGGGCATCTTTTATGGCCGGAGTTTGGGCGAGAAGGTCAAACAACTTATCGATATTCGCAAGGCTCCCTCGAATTTCACGGTACACAAACCCCAAGAAATTTAACGGCATAAAAATTTGCATGGTAAACGCGTTTATCAAAACAAAGTCACCTATGGTCATCTCGCCATTCATGACGCCAAAGGCGGCGTTTGCCATCATAGATGTCATGGCGATAGCGATAATGGCAGCTTGGCCGCCGTTCAATGCAAATAGCGACAAGCGGTTTTTTCTTCGTGCCTTTTCCCATGCAGCTAAATCCGTGTCGTAGCGATTGGCTTCAAAGGATTCGTTGTTAAAGTATTTAACGGTTTCAAAATTTAGCAGGCTGTCTACCGCCCGGGAATTGGTGGTCGAGTCTGCTTCATTCATCTGAGTAACAAAGCGAGTGCGCCAATCCGTGGCTTTCATCGAAAAGCCAATGTAAGCCACCACGCTAACTACAATAATTAACGCGAAAGATACGCCAAACTGAAACAAGAGTAAGCCTACAACAAGAGTGATCTCTAATAGGGTAGGAACAATATTAAACACCATAAAACGCATGAGGAAGCTTACGCCGTTGGTACCGCGCTCTATATCTCGTGACAATCCGCCTGTGCGTCGATTTAAATGAAAGCCCAAGTCTAAGTTGTGCAAATGTTTGAAGACTTTTAGTCCAAGGCGGCGCATGGCACGCTCTGTAACCCGTCCAAATAGCGTGTCGCGTACTTCGCCGAGCAAAACATTCAGTAAACGCAGTGTTCCGTAGGCAACGATAAGGCTGATAGGTACCGCTAATGCAAGCGTGGTTAGGTCGCCATTTAAGCTATCGACAGTGTATTTCAATACATAGGGTAGGCCGATACTGGCAAGTTTTGCTGCTACTAGGCACAGTAGAGCAAGAAATACACGGTGCTTGAACTCTAGGAGATAAGGCCAAAGCTGTGAGAGAACGTGCCATTTAACAGGTTCGTCGACATTGGTAGGAAAACGGTTTTTTCTCATTTTATAGTGTGCTTTATTATTGTGTTTACAGTGTTAGGAACGCGCTGATTCAAAAAATCGCTTTTCGTAAACGATGTAATAGATATTGAGCTAACCTGCTCGTGTAAGGCGATTTTCGCTTTTTGAAATACGTTTTGAAATAGGCTAGAGATTAAAATGGTCTTATTTATAGCGATGAATGTGTTTAATTTTGGTTTCACCGCGCGTACACTAGAGGTAGTTTAATTTAGTTACCTTGTTATTTACTCAATGTTTTACTGGCTTTTGTTAGATTGAGAAAGCCGTGAATTGAATGACTAAGCAGCACAGGATTAAGGAGTTAGTTTGTTAGAAGATAGTTTCGGTAGACAGTTTCATTATTTACGTTTGTCAGTGACCGAAGCGTGCAACTTTCGTTGTCAGTACTGTTTGCCAGACGGATATGAAGGCCCGACGAGTGATCAGTTTATGACGCTAAACGAAATTGATACCTTGCTCAAAGCGTTCGCTAAGCTAGGTACGTCGAAAGTGCGCCTAACAGGCGGCGAACCAACGCTGCGAAGAGACTTTCTTGATATTTTACAGCTAACAAGTAATACGCCTGGTATCGAACGTGTAGCGATGACAACACACGGAGCGCGAATGGAAAAGTTTGCGCATCAGTGGAAAGAAGCAGGGTTACACCAAGTAAATGTAAGTATCGACAGTTTAGATCCCCGTCAGTTTGCCGCTATAACAGGACAAGACAAGCTTAAAGCTGTACTTCGAGGGTTAGACGCAGCGATTGATGCCGGCTTAGACGTGAAAGTGAACTCTGTCTTACTCAACGATTTTTCAGATAGCCGTCTACATAGGTTTCTTGCTTGGCTAAAAGATATGCCAGTAACGCTCCGGTTTATAGAATTAATGGAGACAGGCGACTTAAACCAGTTTTTCAGTAAGCAACATCAAAGTGGTACGCCGCTAAAAAGTACGTTGTTAGACATGGGCTGGCAGCCCTTGTTGCGTAGAAAAGATGCGGGGCCAGCGCAAGAGTTTTACCACCCTGACTATGCCGGTAAAATTGGCTTAATCATGCCTTACAGCAAAGATTTTTGTAAAACTTGTAATCGACTACGTGTTTCTGCCCCAGGAAAGCTACACCTATGCTTGTTTAGTGAAAATGGGATAGACATGAGACATCTTCTTGCCACTGGTAATGTGGATGAAGTGGTCGCTTTTTTACAAGATGTGCTGGGTCAAAAACACGAAACACACTATTTGCATGAAGGTAAAACAGGGGCAACCAAGCACCTTGCCATGCTGGGAGGCTAGTTAATTGGCTCTACGTTAAAGGAAAATGTAGGGCAAAAAAAATACATCGAATAAGTTTGGTTTGTTGTAAAAATGAGCTATATTCAGCGGTGTAAGTATATTAAAAATAATAACGATAAAGGAAGTATATGCATATCAAGGACAGTGCGCGTCTTTCCTACCATTATATCACCGAACAAGACGCAGACTTTTTATGGGAGCTCGACCAAGATGAGCTTGTCATGAAATATATCAACGGTGGCAAGAAGTCTTCTAAGGAAGATATTCGGGAAATCTTTGTTCCTCGTTTCCAAGCCTATTCCAATCCAGCTCTAGGGTGGGGACTGTGGCGCGTGGAAACTCTAGTCGAAAAGGAAAGCATTGGTTGGATTTTGGTTCGACCCTTTGGCTTTTTTACTCAACACCCCGAAAGTGACAATATGGAACTAGGGTGGCGTTTTAAGCGCCATACGTGGGGCAAGGGCTACGCAACAGAGGCTGCGGAGTCTGTTAAAGAAGCGCTGTATGATATAGGTGTTGAAAAATTCTCTGCTATTGCTAACCCGCAAAATAGTGCGTCTATCAATATTATGAAAAAGCTAGGAATGACGTTTAGTCACGAGCTTGAGTATAAAGACAAACTCTATCACGAAACAGTAGTCGTTTACTCTAATTAAGTAAGCGTATTGGTATAAGAAGGGCGAGGGGAATAACTGACGTTATCATTCGCTCTTTAGAATGGCTTTCACGTTCTCGTAGCGAGAATATTGGTCTTCTGACAAAGCTGCCGACTCGAGTGTTTCTCTACATTTTTTGATGGCCGAAAGGGTGTCGGGAAGCATAGGCGCGTTAGCTTTTCGGGCCCTTACTATTGCTTGAAGGTAGTTAAGCGCAATAGAGGGATTTTTAGGCATGACGCGGAACGCTTGAGCAAATGTTGTGTAAGACTGCTCTAAATTACCCCGTTTATACTGTGCAACGGCGGTGTTGTTAAGTATTTTAGGGCTTAGCGTAATCGCTTCTTTTTCTTCTTTCTCTTGTTTTAAATAGGTGGCCAAGAGGTTTAATTCATCGTTCTCCTCATCCTGCCTTGAGGAAATAGCGTCTAAAATCGCAAGGGACTCTTTCTTCATTCCTACTTCATGAAGGGCTTTGGCTCTATCAAGCAAGGCTTCTGTGGAGTGGTGTTGGGCATGATCTGTGTGAAAATCTGACAACAGCATTTGTGCTTTCACTGTGTCGTCTTTCAAATAATGAAGGCGCGCGTCAATCACCGTCAGCTCATCGTTTAAGGCTGCTTTCGGGTGAGCCTTTTTCAACTGTCGCAAATACTCATTAGTTTGTTTAACTATGCTGTTTACGTGTTCGGGCTCAGATGTCATAGCAAAATCAACACCCGCTCTTGCGGCAGTTAAATAAATATCTGGCTTGTCATGGATAGAGTCTTTCGCGTAGCGGACCACCTTTTTAGCGCTGTTAAACTGACTTTCGTAATCATGGGTGATCCGCGCCAAATTTATCGCTAACTTGTGCCTAGCAATGTTTTGAGGTGAGATATTGCACGCCAGCGATGTACACTCCAGCGCGTCGTCAAAAGCTGACTGCTTAATTTGTAGTTTGGCGAGTAAGTCATAGGCCTCAAGCGCAGAGTCAGGTCGCATTGCTAACTGGATAACTTCTCTTTCGGCATCGTCCAATTCATTGAGTGCCAACAGACTCTTCGCGATCCCCATTTTTGCCCAGCTAAAATCTTGAACGTTGATTATCGATTCAAAGAAGGCTACGGCTTCTTGAAACCTTTCTGTGATAATCAACAAATCGCCTTTAATCTTCATCGCTAGCGGAAAGTGTTCGGCTTGCTCAGGCTGCAATAAAAAGAACTCAACTTCAGCCAGGGCTTTTTCGTAGTCCTTTTTATCCATGAATGAATAGATATTCTTTAGTGCTTTTTTCCTTGATAAAACTCTGGAAAGTCGCCTGTCTAACTCGTTAACCGAAAAAGGCTTAGCGATAAACTCATCCGGCTGTAACTCTATGATGGCGTGGACGACTTCTGCTGAGGTATCTGCACTGGTGAAGATGAATGCGCTGGTAAGGGGGAGTGATTGAGTTTCGTTTAGTTGCTCAAGTAAAAAATAACCGCCTTGTTCAGAGCGCAAATTATAAGAGCAGATAATGGCGTCATAATCATGTTCTTGCAGTGCCGAAAGGGCATGAGAGGGCCTATCAACATAGTTCATGTTCTTGAAACCTAACTGCTCAAGTGCATAGTGCATATGGCTTTTCGCCAGCACCTGGTCTTCAGCAATTAACAACTTAGTATTTCTAGCTAAGTGTAGTTTCATCAATTAGTAGCCTCTGAAACATGAGAACCCTTATTTTTCTTACCATATCACGGTAAGTACACCTTAAGTATAGTTCTTTATGGAGACTATCGCATAATGGAAGCTGCTCGTAGCTGAACTTCAGTACTGGTTATTGATAATGATTGCTGGATTTGGTGTAGGAGTAGCCAAAGTGCTTTAACGTGACAACGACTAAGACAGAGTTAGATTGTTGTGTTTCTAAAGGTTGATATATTGAGAGGGATGGTGGACGCTACTGGGCTTGAACCAGTGACCCTCGCCTTGTAAGGGCGATGCTCTCCCAACTGAGCTAAGCGTCCATATTTTTGTTTTCACTGTTTAACCACGTTGAACCAGTGACCCTCGCCTTGTAAGGGCGATGCTCTCCCAACTGAGCTAAGCGTCCATATTTTTTGATTTCACTGTTTAACCACGGTGAAGAAGTGGTGGACGCTACTGGGCTTGAACCAGTGACCCTCGCCTTGTAAGGGCGATGCTCTCCCAACTGAGCTAAGCGTCCATATTTCTTTAAAGCTTGCCTAAGCAAGTGGGGCGGTATTATAGAGTCGGTTCCGTTAGTGTCAACAATAAAATTAAAGAAAAATGACTGTGTGCCCGAATTTTAGACACTCTGGCTGCATCTTAACTAAATTGATGAAAAGAACAGCGTTTTTAATCGCGTTTTGAATTCAGCGATAGACAAAAACTGCAGTGTGGGTTTTTTCGAATCGGTTGGAAATGGACAGACACTTGCTTCTTCCTTAGATTTTAGTGGACAGACACTTATTCAGCTCGGCCAAAAAAAGTGAACGCGGAAGTATGATGTTTTAATGCACAGACACATAAACCAACCTAATAGAGAGCTTTAATTAAAGAGACAGCTCTTTTTGGACAGCCACTTTCTTAATAAGGAGAGTATTTACCTCTACTGTTACGTATGTGTGTAGTAATTACCACATTTTGATGTCATTGTTACTCTTATGACCCAGTGTAGGTTAAATACCAGTTATTTGATAAGTGGATATCATACGTTACTGTATTATCTCCAGACTTTAATGATTCTGTAGCGTTCTTCTTCACGCCATGAATTGTCTTATCATAGGTTGTGGGGTGGCGAACATTAAGTCTGTATTTATAGCTATAGCCGCTACCAGCAAAGCCTAAAACATCTCTAACCAAAGTAATTGTACAAATCTGATTTTCCGGTTTCACGACTATTTGAACTACATTCATTTTATTCAGCAAGCGAGCCAATCCACCGTTTTCCAGGTTACCCGGTGTAGCTCTTAATGTAGGGATTTTCTCAACATCTTGGCAAACAACATCTTCGATTTTTTCAAATACTAAAGTGTTGTCATAAAACTCATTAATGTACTTTTCCTCTAAGTCGGGAGGAGGAAGTAAAAGAAAAATAAAAACTATCAATAAAACAACTAATAAAATAAGTTTCTTCACATTTTGTCCTTGGTCCAAGAACCTCAACATTGTGAGGATCTTTATACCATTCATTGATAACTAAAACAGCTGTTACAAACTCTACTCAACCCAACAAAACTCGAGAGGAAAGGGGACAGACACTTAAACTAACTTAATGGAGCACTTCTATTAAAGAGACAGCTCTTTTTGGACAGTCACTTTCTTATTGAAGAAAGTGTCTACCCTATAGTTACTCAAAAAATTGATTATAGATTTATCTAAGTGTGTGCCCATTTCAGCGAGTATGGATATCGAAGGAATAAGCTTGAAGGTAAGTGACTGTCCACTTTCTTCACCTCTTTTACATTCTTCTATTCTTATCTTACTTTTGAAGTCGCGCGGACACTGGTAGAATGCGCCCAACTTTAGAAATACATTAACAATAGAGAGTGACCATGTCGGTTGTTACACGATTTGCACCCAGCCCAACAGGCTATCTTCACGTTGGCGGCGCACGAACTGCGCTTTATTCTTGGCTTCTTGCTAAAAGCAAAGGCGGCGAGTTTGTTCTTCGTATTGAAGATACAGATATCGAGCGTTCAACTGAAGAAGCAAAGCAGGCCATTCTAGACGGAATGCAATGGTTAGGTTTAACGTGGGATACGGGTCCAATCTATCAGACTGAGCGTTTCGATAGATATAAAGAACTTATTCAGCAGCTTTTGGATGGAGGTAAAGCGTATAAATGCTTTATGAGCTCTGAAGAGTTAGATGCGATTCGTGAAGCGCAAAAAGAACGTGGTGAGAAGCCTCGCTACCCTGGTACGTGGAGAGACAGAACGGATCACCCAGAAGGTCAGCCTTTTGTTATCCGCTTCAAAAACCCTCTAGAAGGCAAAGTGGTAATTAATGATCACGTGCGTGGAAAAATCGAGATTAGCAATACTGAGTTAGACGATCTTATTATTCAGCGCTCTGACGGTACCCCTACATATAACTTCTGTGTAGTTGTTGATGATTGGGATATGGGTATTACTCACGTAGTTCGTGGTGAAGACCATATTAATAACACGCCACGTCAAATCAATATTCTTGAAGCGCTTGGTGCACCTGTTCCAGAATATGCTCACGTTTCTATGATTTTGGGTGATGACGGCAAGAAGTTATCTAAGCGTCATGGCGCAGTAAGCGTGATACAATATCGCGATGATGGTTTCCTACCGCAAGCTGTGCTTAATTACCTTGTTAGGTTGGGGTGGTCTCACGGCGACCAAGAAATTTTCTCTGTTGATGAAATGATTGAGAAATTCAGCTTAGATGCCATTGGGCAATCTGCATCGGCATTTAACACAGAAAAGCTAATCTGGTTGAATCAACACTACATTAAGACATTACCAGCAAGTGAAGTTGCGTCACACGCTAAATGGCACTTTGAAGAGTTGAATGTTGATTTAACGACAGGCCCAGCGCTTGAATCTATAATTGCTATTCAGGCCGATAGAGTAAAAACGCTAAAAGAGTTAGCTGAGATTTCTACGTACTTTTATCAAGACTATGAAGATTTTGATGCGAACGCAGCAAAAAAACACCTTCGTCCAGTCGCTCGCGGCCCATTAGAGCTTGCTAAAGATAAATTAATGGCAATTGAAGAGTGGAACCCAGAAAATATTCAGGCTGCTATAAATAGTACAGCCGAAGAATTGGAAGTGGGCATGGGGAAAGTAGGTATGCCGCTGCGTGTAGCTGTGACAGGTGGTGGTAATTCACCGTCGTTAGATATCACGTTGAATCTTATCTCAAAAGAGAAAATTGGCGAGAGAATCGACAAAGCGCTTACTTTTATAGCAAACAGAGAAAATTCATAAAAAAAGCGTTGACATGACAGGGGGGGATGCCTAGAATGCGCCCCGCTGTCACGGAACAGTCACACAAAATGACTGGTACCATGATGGGGCCATAGCTCAGCTGGGAGAGCGCCTGCATGGCATGCAGGAGGTCGGCGGTTCGATCCCGCCTGGCTCCACCAAGTCACATCGAGATGTGGTTTGATATAGGCTGAAGTTGTTAACGCAGCTTCGGACTGAAGATTCGAAAACTTAGTTTCGAAGAAAGAATTCAGTCCCCTTCGTCTAGAGGCCTAGGACACCGCCCTTTCACGGCGGTAACAGGGGTTCGAATCCCCTAGGGGACGCCATTTTATCGCGTCACAGTCGATTAA
>NZ_VTYM01000071.1:0-1147 GCF_013113925.1 Alteromonas sp. 07-89-2
ATGTGTATTAGTATAAAAGTTCATTGAGTTTTCTCCCTTGGTTTGGTCGCCTATTAGGATAAACTCTGTTTATGCTGATAGGGAGGAGGCTCAATGATTATCAATCCAATATAGTCGCTCACTGCGTTCGCTGGGACACAAACACGTAGGCTCCCATCGCTTCGCTTAGGATTTTAGCCTACGTGTTTGTGCCCCTAATTGGGGTGTTATGTGCCAAAAGGAACATTAAGCATATGAGCACTGAGAAAACCTTTTCCGATGAAGAGTTAATAGAGCTTTTTGAGTTCTTCGATAAAACTAATAAGGTTTTTCATCAACCCTTGAACTATGGCAGTAAAGAGGTCATAGAGGAATTTGCAACTTCTCAATATCCCATTATCAAAAAGTATTATTACGACATTCTCTGGGAAAAGCTGCCTGCAAAGTATAAAGAGAGGTTACTAAGTGAATAAGAAAATGGCACATAACAAACAACTATTGTCGCTCACTGCGTTCGCTGGGACACAAACACGTAGGCTCCCTTCGCTTCGCTCCGTATTTTAGCCTACGTATTTGTGCCCCAAAGTTGGGTGTTATATGCTTGTGGTAGCTTGAAAAATGGAAGTATTTAATAGCAGAAAATGGATGTATTGTGGTGCTGTCCTTATTATACCGACAGCAGCTCTTTTTAAATCACTTATAGAGTGGGCCGTTCCGCTATATTTAGTAGCAATTTTATTAGTTTTTCTCGACCCCTATTTTAAGGAATTACGGTCTCAACAGACTTCAGCTAATAGATACATAATTGTTATTTTGCCCTCTGGTCTTGTTGCTGGGATCATTTCAAATGTATTTCCACAAGCACATGCATGGCTTGTATCTGGTTGGTTTTTATTTTTTGTAGCGTATGGTTGGCCAATAGCAACAAAGATAGATCGTAATAATGGCTCTTAAATACAGCGCATATAACAACCCAATCAACACACTCACTACGTTCGCTGGGACGCATACAAGTGGGGCGGCTTCGCCATTATGCCCCACATGTCTGCGCCCGTTATTGGAAAGTTAGCAGCCAAGTCTAGGAATTTAAGATTAATACGATGTTAAAACCTTCAAACAGCACCTACTTCGTAAGTAATGTGGAATCCCTTAACCTTGGTTTCAATTT
>NZ_VTYM01000072.1:0-1037 GCF_013113925.1 Alteromonas sp. 07-89-2
TAACATTAAGCTAAGCGGCGCAGTTGCGTGGGGCATAATGGCGAAGCCGCCCCGCGTAAATGCGTCCGAGCGACCGAAGGGAGTGGTCTTAAGCGCCTTGTTATAAGCAAAGCCAGTTCCTTTGGTCTTTTTAAAAACTGTTGAAGCCAGCATACGATTGATTGTTAGCACAAACAAGTAGAACGACTGTGCAGTGATGGTTTTGATTTGACGGGAGCAAGCCGCCACTTGAACTAGCAAACGCATTGGCGCTTACTGGCGGTAAATAAGAATTTGTCGATAAAGCGCCTAATGCGCAACCTTTGAATTGAAAGCGGCGGATTTAAACCTATCACAAGCCAGCGCGATGCAAATGAAAACAGGTGAGGGTAGTTTTACTGGGATTTTCATAAAGCCAAACGCAGTTTAGGCTGACGCCTTATAACCCCCCACTAAGGGGCGCTAACACATGGGCTAAAATTAGGAACGAAGTGACGCAGCCCATGTGTTAGCGTCCCAGCGAGCGGCAGCGAGTGACATAATTTGTTTGTTATACGCAATAGCCAAAATCAACCGCCATATTGCATTACTAAGTAAAAGCCACAAACTAAACATACCGAAACAAAGCAAGGAATGCCAAATAACTGCAGTTTTTGTTTTAGCGCCAGAGACTTTGAGCTAGCTGAAAGAGCAATACAAGGGAGCAATTGTGATATGAAAATAGGAATGATGAAAACGCTTATTGGATAACCAACATAATTTGCAATGAAATCGCCTGCATTACCTACATACCAAATATGAAGTAAAAAGTTGAGTAAGCAAACTAATACAACAAGCCCAATAAATTCCTTTTTACTCACAGGTTTCCTTTTGCGTATAACTTTTCAATAACGGGCGCATGCACGTAGGGCATAATGGCAAAGCCGCCCTGCGTGTATGCGTCCCAGCGAACGCAGTGAGTGAGTTTATTGAGTTGTTAGGTGCGTTCACGATAAGACCTTTATGATTTGACCATTTACGACAGAAAAACCATTTTTGAAGTACCATTGCTCTAATCG
>NZ_VTYM01000073.1:0-876 GCF_013113925.1 Alteromonas sp. 07-89-2
CCTATGCCACAGACTCGTGAGCACATCCTACTTGGTCGTCAGGTTGGTATTCCTTACATCATCGTATTCATGAACAAGTGTGACATGGTTGACGATGAAGAGCTTCTAGAGCTAGTAGAAATGGAAGTTCGTGAACTTCTTAACGAATACGAATTCCCAGGTGATGACCTACCAGTTATCCAAGGTTCAGCTCTTAAAGCGCTTGAAGGCGACGCAGAGTGGGAAAAGAAAATCATCGAGCTTGGTGAAGCGCTTGATTCATACATCCCAGAGCCAGAGCGTGCAATCGACAAGCCGTTCATTCTTCCAATCGAAGACGTATTCTCAATCTCAGGCCGTGGTACTGTTGTAACTGGTCGTGTAGAGCAAGGTATCGTTAAAGTTGGTGAAGAAGTAGAAATCGTAGGTATCAAAGACACTACTAAGACTACTTGTACTGGTGTAGAGATGTTCCGTAAGCTTCTTGACGAAGGCCGTGCAGGTGAGAACGTTGGTGTTCTTCTACGTGGTACTAAGCGTGATGAAGTTGAACGTGGTCAAGTACTAGCTAAGCCTGGTTCAATCACTCCACACGTTAACTTCGAAGCAGAAGTATACGTACTATCTAAAGATGAAGGTGGCCGTCATACTCCATTCTTCAAAGGCTACCGTCCACAGTTCTACTTCCGTACAACTGACGTAACTGGTGCTGTAGAGCTTCCAGAAGGCGTAGAAATGGTAATGCCTGGTGACAACCTTAAATTCAAAGTTGAGCTAATTGCTCCGATCGCGATGGAAGAAGGTCTTCGTTTCGCAATCCGTGAAGGTGGTCGTACAGTAGGTGCTGGTGTTGTATCTAAGATCCTAGACTAATCTAGACTTAGCAACACAAGCCAA
>NZ_VTYM01000074.1:0-584 GCF_013113925.1 Alteromonas sp. 07-89-2
TTGGCAGAGCCCGGTTTAATGCACCTGACTTGAAATCAGACGTGGGGTCAAACCCACCGGGGGTTCGAATCCCTCACTCTCCGCCAAATACGAAAAACCCGCACATTGTTGCGGGTTTTTTTATGGGCTAAATTTACTCGCTTTAGTATATAGCTATAGCCAAGAGTGAAACCTTCGCAAAACTATATTGTTCAAAGCTAAACGAACATTATCATTTTGGCATCATGAACTGTCGACGTGCATAGAATACCTAATGAGAATTTTTGAGTGAGAACTTCAATCGCTTTTAAAAAACTTCGTTTTAAGTTTTACGTGCATTTATAGTAGGTTAACGCTAATAGTGTTTTTAAATAATGAGAACGCAGGCCATTTTCTACCAAGATGGTTATTATTCTTGCGAAAAGGTGAATATTTCACCAGTTGATTGATTTAATTGAAATTAGTGCTTTACAGCGTCACGTAAATCATTAAGATAAGCGTCACTTCAGGAGAGTTGGCAGAGCCCGGTTTAATGCACCTGACTTGAAATCAGACGTGGGGTCAAACCCACCGGGGGTTCGAATCCCTCACTCTCCGCCAAATAC